>JAVLFO010000457.1:0-2520 GCA_046052805.1 Aquabacterium sp.
TGACCACGCATTACCTGGAAGAGGCCGAGGCCCTGTGCCACCGCATCGGCATGCTCAAGCAAGGTCAGCTGGTTGCGCTGGACCGCACCTCGGCGCTGCTGGCCGGTACGGCGTCGACCATGCTGCGTTTCAAAACCGATGCCACCTTGCCGCCCGATTTGGCAGTGTCTGCACGGGTCACGGGCCGCGTGGTGCAACTGCCCGCGCATGACGCCGCCGAGGTCGAAGCCATCCTGGCCCAGCTTCGCCAAGCCGGCTGCGCGGTTGAAGACCTGGAAATGGGCCGAGCCGACCTGGAAGACGTGTTCTTGGCGATCATGAATGGCCAGCAAGGAGGCCGGGCATGAGCTGGTTGTCATCGTTTCAGGGCGCGCGCCCTTTGTTCGTCAAAGAAGTCATGCGGTTTTGGAAGGTGAGCTTCCAGACGGTGGGCGCGCCCGTGCTCACCTCGGTGCTGTACCTGCTGATCTTCGGGCATGTGCTGCAAGACCATGTGCAGGTGTTCCAGGGTGTGGGCTACACGCAGTTTTTGATCCCTGGGCTGGTGATGATGAGCCTGTTGCAAAACGCCTTTGCCAACAGCTCGTCCTCGCTGATCCAAAGCAAGATCACCGGCAACTTGGTGTTTGTGCTGCTGACACCGCTGTCGCACCGCGCCTGGTTCTTGGCCTATGTGGGCGCTTCGCTGGTGCGTGGCTTGGCGGTGGGCTTGGGCGTCTACCTCGTCACAGTCTGGTTCGCGCCCAGCGCTTTGGTTGAGCCCTGGTGGGCTGTGATCTTTGCGGCTTTGGGTGGCACCTTGCTGGGCAGCCTGGGCCTGATCGCCGGCTTGTGGGCCGACAAGTTCGACCAAATGGCCGCCTTCCAGAACTTCATCATCGTGCCCATGACGTTTTTGTCGGGCGTGTTTTACTCGGTGCACTCGCTGCCGCCGTTCTGGCAGGGCCTGTCGCACCTCAACCCGTTTTTCTATTTGATCGACGGTTTCAGGCGCGGTTTCTTCGGCGTGAGCGACGTCAGCCCCTGGCTGAGCCTGAGCGTGGTGGGCACCGCCACCCTGTTTGTGGCGGCGGTCGCGCTGCATTTGCTGCGCACTGGGTACAAAATCCGGCATTGAAGCGCGCTTTGCCAACTTCGCTGCGTGCTGCCTTTGCGCAGCGCCATCCCTTTCGTTTTGACCCCTTTTGAGCACCATGGCCAACCCCACCCCCGCTGAAGTCCAGCAATACATCGCCGATGGCCTGCCTTGCAGCCACCTGGAAGTCGAGGGCGACGGCCAGCATTTTTTCGCCACCATCGTGTCC
Organism: Aquabacterium sp.; assembly: GCA_046052805.1. Taxonomy (GTDB): domain Bacteria; phylum Pseudomonadota; class Gammaproteobacteria; order Burkholderiales; family Burkholderiaceae_C; genus Aquabacterium. The sequence goes on from JAVLFO010000457.1 coordinate 1,305, forward strand.
AACGAGTTCGAGGGCAAGAGCCGGGTGGCCCGCCACCAACGCGTTTACCAGGCCTTGGGCGATAGAATGCGCGCTCAGATCCACGCCTTGTCGATGAAGACCCTGACGCCCGCTGAGTTCGCCGACCCAGCCAAACCCGCTTGAGCGTCTGACCGGTCTGGCCCGACAAGCCGCCTCACTGCCACCCTTTTTTGGAGGCGCGACCCCGCTTGAGCGGAGGCTTCGCGCCCTTTGTGTTTCATGGACAAACTCCTGATCCGCGGCGGCCGCCGCTTGCATGGCGACGTGACCATCTCCGGCGCCAAAAATGCAGCCTTGCCCGACCTGTGCGCCACGCTGTTGAGCGCCGAGCCGGTCACCTTGGCCAACGTCCCGCAATTGCAGGACGTCTCGACCACGCTCAAGCTGCTGCGCAACATGGGCCTGGTGGCCACCGCAGCCGCAGACGACGTCCACACCCTGACGATGGACGCCGGCCTTGTCGACAAGCCCGAAGCGCCTTACGAGCTGGTCAAAACCATGCGCGCCTCCATCTTGGTGCTGGGCCCGCTGCTGGCCCGCTTTGGCCGCGCCCGCGTCTCGCTGCCTGGCGGTTGCGCCATCGGCTCGCGCCCCGTTGACCAGCACATCAAGGGCCTGCAAGCCATGGGCGCGCAGATCACCGTGGCGCATGGCTACATCGAGGCCACCACGCCCCTGGGCGCCGACGGCCAACCCACCCGCCTCAAGGGCGCGCGCATCACCACCGACATGGTGACCGTGACTGGCACCGAAAACCTGCTCATGGCCGCCACCTTGGCCGAGGGTGAAACCATCCTCGAAAACGCCGCGCAAGAGCCTGAAATCACCGACTTGGTCGATCTGCTGATCGCCATGGGCGCCAAGATCGAAGGGCAGGGCACGCACCGCATCCGCATCCAAGGCGTGGACAAGCTGCACGGCATCGCGCCCGCGCAAGCCCACCAAATCATCCCTGACCGCATCGAGACCGGCACCTTCTTGTGTGCCGTGGGCGCTGCCGGTGGCGACGTCACCCTGCGCAAGTCCAACGCCGATCACCTGGAAGCCGTGGTCGAAAAGCTGCGCGAGGCGGGCGTCTCGATCGAAGCCGGTGACGACTGGATCCGCGTCAAAGCCGACGCACGCCCGAAGGCGGTGGGTTTCCGCACCCGCGAATACCCCGCTTTCCCCACCGACATGCAGGCCCAGTTCATGG
>JAVLFO010000458.1:0-2984 GCA_046052805.1 Aquabacterium sp.
AACGGCACACGTTCAGCCAGCAGTTTCAGGCGTTCGGCAATCGATGATTTACCGCCACCCACAGGCCCCAGCAAATACAGAATCTGCTTCTTTTCTTCCAGCCCTTGTGCCGCATGGCGGAAGTAGCTGACCACCTGCTCGATGGCATCTTCCATGCCATAGAACTCTTCGAAGGCAGGATAGATCTTGATGACCTTGTTGGTGAAGATGCGAGACAGGCGCGTGTCGTTGCGCGTGTCGATCATCTGAGGCTCACCGATGGCCTGCAACATGCGCTCGGCCGCCGTGGCGAAGGCCGTCTTGTCGCGCTTGCAGATATCGAGGTATTCCTCGAGGGTGAGTTCCTCTTCGCGGGTGCGCTCATAACGAGCGGCGAAGTTGCTGATCACGTCCATACAGACCTCCAAGACAACGACTGACGCCATTGATGCCTTGTGATCTGCCGGAGTATCCGAATGGTGACCCGGCGCGACCACACACGCATCGCCTTAACACCAAAGATCGAGGAAATCGCCTTGCCGTGGTGCCCGAAGTAGATGGGCATTTGTCACACAGATCGGCGGCTTCGTTGATGCCTATCTTGCACCTTTTTCGCGCTGCGCGTGCGGCCTGGGCACAACAAGCCGTCGTTTTCAGGCATTGCTGGTGGCGCGTACCTCCTCCATGGCGCTCACGCCCATCAGCACCTTCTCGATGCCATCCTGACGCAGGGTTCGCAGCCCCTCGGTCAAGGCTTGGTTCAACAGCTCCTCAGCCCGGGCACCGGTCTGGATCAGCCGCCGCATTTCGCGGCTCACCGTCATCAATTCGTGCAGTCCGGCACGGCCTTTGAAGCCGGTGTGGCTGCAGTGCTCGCACCCGGTGCTGTGGTGCGCCATCAAGACGCCCTCTTTGCCAAAGCGCAGCTGCCATTCGTGCAGCAAAGCCTCGCGTGTGGTCGGGCGCTTGTCGGCAGGAAACACGTGCAGGTAGTCGCTCAGCAGCTCGTCGATGTACTCGGGCGTGGCAGGCTCTGACACCTTGCATGCAGGACACAAGCGACGCACCAAGCGCTGTGCCAGCACCACCAGCAAAGAGTCTGCAAAGTTGAACGGGTCCATGCCCATGTCGAGCAAGCGGGTGACGGTCTCTGGAGCGCTGTTGGTGTGCAGGGTCGAGAGCACCAAATGCCCCGTCAACGAGGCCTCAATGGCCATGCTGGACGTCTCGACGTCGCGCATTTCGCCCACCATGATCACGTCCGGGTCGGCGCGCAGCAGCGTGCGCAGGGCCTTGGCGAAGGTCCAGTCGATCTTGGTGTTGACCTGCACTTGTCGCAAGCCAGGTTGCGTGATTTCAACCGGGTCTTCGGCGGTCCAGATCTTGCGCTCGGGCACGTTGATGAAGCTCAGCGCCGAGTGCAAGGTGGTGGTTTTGCCCGAGCCGGTGGGGCCGACGCACAGCACCATGCCGTAGGGGCGCTCCATGGCCTCTTGCAAGCGCTGCAGATTGCTGGGACTCAGCCCAATTTTGTCGAGCGGCAAGGGGCGCGCGGAGCTCAAGATGCGCATCACCACGTCTTCCAGACCGTTGTTGGTCGGGATGGTGGCCACCCGCAATTCGATGCGGTACTGCTGGACGAAACGCGCGAAATTGATCTTGCCATCCTGCGGCTTGCGTCGCTCTGAGATGTCGAGATCACACATGATCTTGATGCGCGCGATCATGGCGCTGCGGTAGTTGTGCGGCAGCTCCAGGTAGGGCACCAGGTTGCCGTCTTTGCGGAAGCGGATCTTGATCTTGTCGCGGCCGGGGTAGCTCTCGATGTGGATGTCAGAGACGCCTTGGGTGTAGGCCTCGATGATCATGGTGTTGATCAGGCGCACCAGCGAGTTGTCGCTTTGCTCAATCGGGCGGTCTTCTTCGCTGCTGCGTTCGTTGCCCTGTTTTTCAAGGTCTTCGACCAACTTGCCCGAGTCAATGCCCTCCAGCTCAAACGACGGCATCGGGTCGGGTGACTGGGCGAATGAGATCGAGCCCACATCGGCGCCCAGCCTGGTGTAGGCGTCGCGAATCGCCCACTCCAGCTGCTTGCTGTGGGCCAGCACGGGCACCACCTTGCATTGAGTGATGAACTCCAACTCAGACAGCACCAAGCGCCGGCTGGGGTCGTCGATGGCCACCACCAAAGTGCCTTCGAGCAACACCAGGGGCGCCACCCGCAAGCGAGCCGCCACGCTGAATGAGACCTTGTTCAAGGCATCAGGGTCGATGGGGAACTTGTCGAGGTCGACCAAGGGGTAGCCCATCTTGCGGGCCAGAGCGCTGAGCAGGTCTTGGCGCGACACCAGTCCCAAGCGCACCAACAGCTCACCTAGGGGTACGGTGCGATCGGTTTGTTGCTGCCTGAGGGCGTCTTGCAGTTGGGTTTCGGTGATCAAGCCCAGGGCCATCAAGGCCTCACCAATGCGCACCATGGGCATGCGGCCTTGCTGCTCAATCGCAGACACGAGCTGGTCGCGGGTCACCACCTGCTGGGTCAGCAAAATATCGCCGAGCTTTTGGTTGCGCAGCTCAGCTTGTAGCCCGACCGCTTGGTCCAGTTGCGCAGGCGTCACCGTCTGGGTGTCGACCAGCGCTTGCCCGATCAAGGGACCAAAGGTGATGCCCAACATGGCGTCGTCGGGCACAAACAGGCGGTGCACCGATCCATCGGCATCCACCGGAGGGAACAAGAACAGGCCAAAAGGCATCTGCACGTGGCCCACGGTGCGGCCCTCCAGCCAATCGCCGGTCGAGAGCTCGATGCGGTAATCCACCACGGGTCGCAGGCTCAAGAGCTCGGTGGCGTCGCCCGAGGGCGTGATGGGCTGAACCGACTCCGTCAGCAGCAAAGCGCGGAACTGGCCAAAGCGCAACGGCTTGGTGGTTCGGGCCGGCGGCACCTGTATGTGGGCAACCTGCTCGTCGGGCACAAAAAAACACAAGCGACCCTGCATGGTGCG
>JAVLFO010000459.1:0-1681 GCA_046052805.1 Aquabacterium sp.
GCCTCAACGCCATCGGTGGTGATCGCGGCCACCTGGCCGGTGCTCAAAGCCGTCACCTGTGCGGTCGACAAAGCGGCCACCTGGTCGGTGCTCATGGCGTGAACGCCATCGGTGCTCAGCCCGCGCAAGGCAGGCGTGGTCAGGGCGCTGATGTCGCGCGACTCGATGGCGGCCACTTGCGTGGTGCTCAGTGCGGCAACTTGGTCGCTCGCCAAGGCGTGCACCTGGGTCGTGCCCATGGCCTGGATGTTCTCGGTCGTGATGGCCGCCACTTGCCCTGTGCTCAACACCGACACCTGGGTGGTGTTCAAGTTGGCGACTTGGGCCGTGCTGAGCGCACCGACCTGCTCTGTGTGCAGCGCCTTGATCTGCGTGCTGCCCAAGGCATTGAACTGCGTTGTGCTCAGGCTGTCGATGTCACTGGTCTCGATCGCCGCGACCTGGCTCGTCGTGAGGTTGCTCACCTGCGAGGTGGTCAGCACGCCGATCTGCTGTGTGGTCAGGGCCTGGATGGCATCGGTGGTCAGCGCACGAACCTGCGTGGTGCTGAACGTCTTGATGGCATCGGTCGTGAAGGCCTGCACCTGATCTGTCGCCAGCACGACCAAGCTGGCGGTTGCCATGGCCTTGATCTGTGAGGTGCTCAGGGCCGCAATCTGCGCGGTGTCGAAGGCCAACCAGTCCGCCGTGCTCAGTTTGGCGATCGTCGTTGTCGACAGCGCTGCGATCTGGTCGGTGGACAGGGAGTCAATGATTGAGGCCATGGGGCATCCTGGTGATCGATACAACAAACAACATCGCCCAAACCAAGACCGACATCGACCTGTGTTTGAACAGCCTTCAGCCTATGGGCTTGGGGCCGGGCGGCATCTGCGAAAAAGCCTGTGAGAACACGGCCGTATGAAATTGCTTCCACACCACGGCGGACCACGTGGGCGTTATTTCGGGCGTTTGTGACCCCGGCTTGAGCCGACTTGAGTGGCCAATCCGTGACGGGCTGCGCAAACCGATCTGAAAGATTTGAAAGAACCGCAAGAAGTGGCGCCCGCACCCCGGCTTTATTGGCCGACCACGCTGCGCGCCTGCCTGCACCATGTGAAAGATCCGGAAATTGCCTCTCACACCCATGTCCAGCCAAACAGCCGCCACGAGCCCCTCGCCCGCCATGGACCAAGCCTTCTTGGTTCAGGCCGTCAGCCTGCAGGGGCAAGGCCGAGACGCCGAAGCGCTGCAGATGTTTGAGCGCTACCTGCAAGCGCACCCGCAAGACCCGGTGGCGCTTTATTCCAAAGCGGTGATCCAGCTCAAGCGCAATGAACTGGCGCTCGCCCTGGCCACGCTGTCTCACGGGGTGAGCGTGGCGCCCAACTTCGCGCAACTGTGGGGCGCCTATGCCTCAGCCCTGCACGCCAGTGGCGATCGCGAGGCCGCGCTGGCCGCCTACGCCCGCGCCATCGAGCTCAAGCCCGACTACACCGAAGCCCTGGTCAACAGTGGCACCTTGCTGCGCGAAATGCACCAGCACGCCGCCGCCCTCGAGCGCTTCAACCAGGTCCTGACCCTGCACCCCGACTACGAGACAGCCCTGGGCAACTGCGCCATCTTGCTGACCGAGTTCAAGCGCAGCGAGCAAGCCATCGGGATGTTCCAGCGCCTGCTGACCATCAACCCCAACTACGAC
>JAVLFO010000460.1:0-1935 GCA_046052805.1 Aquabacterium sp.
GCGATGGCCTGCTGCGCCAAGTGGGCAGCGCCGAGATCGTGGCCCAGGTGGCTTTGGCACGCAGCCTGCGCCCGGTCAAGAAGGTCGTTTTCATGGGCATGGGCGAGCCCGCGCACAACCTGGACAACGTGCTCGAAGCCATTGACCTGCTGGGCACCGTGGGCAACATCGGCCACAAAAACCTGGTGTTCTCGACGGTGGGCGACGAGCGCGCTTTTGAACGCTTGGCGCAGGGTCAGGTCAAACCGGCCTTGGCCTTGTCACTGCACACCACCAAGGCCGAGCTGCGCGCCGAGTTGCTGCCCCGCGCGCCCCGCATCGACCCTGTTGACTTGGTCGAGGCTGGCGAGCGCTATGCCCGCGCGACGGGCTACCCCATCCAGTACCAATGGACCTTGATCGAAGGCGTGAACGATGGGCTTGATGAGATCGAGGGCATCGTGCGCTTGCTCAAAGGCAAGTACGCCTTGATGAACATGATCCCGTACAACAGCGTGCCCGAGCTGGCCTTCCAGCGCCCCTCGTGGGAGCGAGCGGCTGAGATCGCCCGTACCCTGCACCAGCGTGGCATCTTGACCAAACTGCGCCAATCGGCCGGTCAAGACGTGGACGGCGGATGCGGCCAGTTGCGTGCCCGCAGCGAGCGCCCCGCCAAGTCGGCCAAGCGCACCCAGCGCGTGGTGCCCATCACCCCGTTGCCGGGCCCGTCGGTATGACCGGGCTCGCGCGCTGTGGCGTCAGCGTGCCGCGCAGTCCAGTCCGTACTGCTTCTTGAGGGCGGCCAGGTCGCGCGGCGAGTCCTTGGCCAGCACGCAGGTGGTGTAGTTGCCGTGCATGACGCGCGGTTTGGTTTCCACGTACATCCAGTCAACGATGTCGGCGCGCTTGAACGTGACCTTCTGGTCCTGGCGTGCCTTTTTCAGGATGCGCGGCACATTGTCGATGGTGCCGCTGAAACTTTGCCCCTTGGCATCGCGCTCAAACGGGTTGATCCAGAAGTACTCTGTCAGCTTGCCTTCTCGCACGCCGATCTTGACCGTGATGGTCTCGACATTCGATGAGGGGTTGGTGGTGTCGGCCAGGAATTTGTCGAGCGTGGCTTGGGCCTTTTTGAAGGCCGCTTGCATCTCAGGCGACTCGGCCTTGAACTCGGCGACCTCGTCTGCTTCAGAGGCTTTGGATGCGGCCTTGGCCGCGCCTTTGGCTTTGGTAGCAGCGTGCTTGGCCTTGCCCGATGCATGCGCGGCAGACGAAGCCACGGCAGGCGATGGCGCAGAGGCCTGGGCAGAGGCGGCAGCTTGTGCCAGCACGGCACCCGAGGCCAGGGCGATGGTGGTGGCGAGACAGAGGCGGTGAATGGGGTTCATGAAAGGCTCAGGCTCCAACGAAACAATGTCGCTAATTTAAGCCCAATGGCCGAGCCTGGTGCTCAGGGGATGCCTGCCCCGCGAATTGGGCTATGGTGACTGGCATGACTTCACTTGCATTGCCGCGCGCCCTGGACGGCCGCCGAGCCCAAGGCCTGGCCTGCGCGCTGATCGGCGCCATCGCGTTTTCGGGCAAAGCCATCGTGGCCAAGCTCATGTACAAGCTGGGCGCCGACGCCTTCACGGTGGTCGGCATGCGCATGCTGCTGGCCTTGCCTTTGTTTTTGCTGATGGCCTGGTGGTCAAGCCGTGCAGCACCGAGCCCAGGTGCGGCTGAGCCGCAGCCGCTGAGCCGCACCCAGCGCTGGCAAATCGTGGGCTTGGGGTTTTCAGGCTACTACCTGGCCAGCACCTTTGACTTTTTGGGTTTGCAGTACATCAGCGCCAGCCTCGAGCGGGCGATCTTGTACCTGAACCCGACCATCGTCTTGCTGCTGTCGGCCTTGTTTTTGGGCCAGCGCATCCGCTTGCCACAGGTGGCCGCCACGCTCTTGTCTTACGTCGGCGT
>JAVLFO010000461.1:0-2146 GCA_046052805.1 Aquabacterium sp.
TCGATGGCCGACCCCAGACACATGCAAATCCTCGTTCTGCACGGCCCCAACCTGAACCTGTTGGGCACCCGTGAACCCCAGGTCTACGGTGCCACCACCTTGGACCAGATCAACGCCGGGCTGGTTGAACACGCCGCCCAGCGTGGCGCCACCTTGAGCGCCTTCCAAAGCAACCACGAAGGGGTGCTCGTCGACCGCGTGCATGCCGCACGCCTGGACGGCACCACCTTCATCGTCATCAACCCTGGGGCCTTCACGCACACCAGTGTGGCCCTGCGTGATGCACTGGCGGGCGTCGCCCTGCCCTTCATCGAAGTGCATCTGTCCAACGTTCACAAGCGTGAACCCTTCCGCCACCACTCCTATTTTTCCGACATCGCCGAAGGCGTGATCGTGGGATTGGGAGCCAAGGGATACCGCCTGGCCGTTGACGCCGCCCTGGAGAGCCTCACAAAGGCTTGAGCCGGCGCGGACGCCCCCCCTTGAGCGCGGCTGGACACGTGCCCCACCGGGCGCTGACCACCGCACCGACCCCGAGCGTCACCCGCTCGACCTGCATTGCTGGAGATTGCCAAATGGACCTGCGTAAACTGAAAACCCTCATCGACCTCGTCTCTGAGTCCAACGTGTCTGAACTCGAGATCACCGAGGCCGACGGCAAAGTCCGCATCGTCAAAGCCGGCGCCGCCCCTGTCGTCTACGCCGCACCTGCCGTGGCACAAGTCACGCCCGCTGCTGCCGCTGCACCTGCCGCTGCTGCGCCAGCCGCAGAAGCCGCACCTGCGGAAGAAACCGGCCACATCTGCAAATCGCCCATGGTCGGCACCTTCTACCGCTCGTCCAGCCCTGGCGCCAAGGCCTTTGCCGAAGTGGGCGACACGGTCAAGGCCGGCGAGCCCGTCTGCATCATCGAAGCCATGAAGATCATGAACGAGATCGAAGCCGACCAAGACGGCACCATCACCAAGATCCTGGTCGAGAACGGCAAACCAGTGGAATACGGCCAGCCTTTGTTCGTCATTGAATAAAGGGGCGTCGCCATGTTCAAGAAGATCCTGATCGCCAATCGAGGCGAGATCGCCCTGCGCATCCAGCGCGCCTGTCGCGAGATGGGCATCCAGTCGGTCGTCGTCTACTCCGAGGCCGACCGCGACGCCAAGTACGTCAAGCTGGCCGACGAAGCCGTGTGCATTGGCCCCGCGCCATCGGCCCAAAGCTACCTGCACATGCCGGCCATCATCTCGGCCGCCGAAGTGACCGACGCCGAAGCCATCCACCCTGGCTATGGCTTCCTGTCAGAAAACGCCGACTTCGCCGAGCGCGTTGAGCAAAGCGGCTTTGTGTTCATCGGCCCCACGCCCGAGTCCATCCGCATCATGGGTGACAAGGTCTCGGCCAAGCAGGCCATGATCAAGTCTGGCGTGCCTTGTGTGCCTGGCTCCGAAGGCGCCTTGCCTGAAGACCCCAAGGAAATCATCCGCATTGCCCGCTCGGTAGGCTACCCCGTGATCATCAAGGCCGCCGGCGGCGGCGGCGGGCGCGGCATGCGTGTGGTGCACACCGAAGCAGCGCTGATCCATGCCGTGCAGACCACGCGCGCCGAGGCCGGTGCGGCCTTCGGCAACCCGCAGGTCTACATGGAGAAGTTCCTGGAGCGACCGCGCCACGTCGAGATCCAGGTGCTGGCCGACGAGCACAAGAACTACATCTACCTGGGCGAGCGCGACTGCTCGATGCAGCGGCGCCACCAGAAGGTGATGGAGGAGGCGCCGGCACCGGACATCACGCCGCGCCAGCGCGCGCGCATCGGCGAGCGCTGCGTCGAGGCCTGCCGGCGCATCGCCTACCGCGGCGCGGGCACCTTCGAGTTCCTGTACGAGAACGGCGAGTTCTACTTCATCGAGATGAACACGCGCGTGCAGGTGGAGCACCCGGTGACCGAGATGGTGACCGGCGTGGACATCGTGCAGGAACAGATCCGCGTGGCTGCCGGCGAGCGCCTGTCGCGCCGCCAGCGCGATGTCGAGATCCGCGGCCATGCGATCGAGTGCCGCATCAACGCCGAGGATCCGTTCAATTTCACGCCCTCGCCGGGGCGCATCACGTCCTACCACCCGCCCGGCGGCCCCGGCATCCGCGTGGACTC
>JAVLFO010000462.1:0-3031 GCA_046052805.1 Aquabacterium sp.
GCCCACATCCTGGTTGACGAGTTCCAGGACACCAACCGGCTGCAGTACGCCTGGCTGAAGATGTTTGCACCGCCCGGCGGCATCATGGCCGTGACCTTCACCAACAAGGCCGCCCGGGAAATGCAAACGCGTCTGCAGGCCCTGTTGCCGCTGAACACGCGGGCCATGTGGATCGGCACCTTCCACGGCCTGTGCAACCGCTTTTTGCGCGCACACGCGAAAATCGCAGGCTTGCCGCAGGCCTTCCAAATCTTGGACACGCAAGACTCGCTCTCGGCCGTCAAGCGCATCATCAAGGCGCTCAAGTTCGACGAAGAAAAGTGCGTGCCCAAGGCCACCTCGTACTTCATTGCCAATGCGAAAGACGCCGGCCAGCGCCCCAAGGACCTGGCCCCGCGCGATGAGCTGGGCCGCATGCAGTTGGCGGTCTACCAGGCCTATGAAGACCAGTGCCAGCGCGAAGGCGTGGTCGACTTTGCCGAGCTGATGCTGCGCACCTACGAGATCATGCGCGACCACCCTGAGGTGCGCGACCACTACCAGCGCCGCTTCAAGCACATCCTGGTCGACGAGTTTCAAGACACCAACCGCCTGCAATACGCCTGGCTCAAGATGTTCGCAGGCAACCCAGCCCACACCGGCAACAGCGTGTTTGCGGTGGGCGACGACGACCAGAGCATCTACGCCTTCCGAGGCGCGCAAGTGGGCAACATGGCCGACTTCGAGCGCGAGTTCAACGTGCCCAGCGTGATCAAGCTGGAGCAGAACTACCGCAGCTTTGGCCACATCCTGGACGCGGCCAACACCTTGATCTCGCAAAACACCAAGCGCCTGGGCAAGAACCTGCGCACCGATGCGGGCCTGGGCGAGCAAATCCGCATCTACGAGGCCAGCAGCGACTTCGCCGAAGCCCAGTGGGTGGTGGACGAGGCCAAGCAGTTCCGACGCGATGGCCAAGCGCTGCACGAAACGGCCGTGCTGTACCGCAGCAATGCGCAGTCGCGGGTGATCGAGTCGGCCTTGTTCAACGCAGGCGTGCCCTACAAGGTGTATGGCGGTTTGCGCTTTTTCGAGCGGGCTGAAGTCAAGCACGCGCTGGCCTACCTGCGCCTGATCGAGAACCCCAACGACGACACCAGCTTCTTGCGTGTGGTGAACTTCCCGGCGCGCGGCATTGGCGCGCGCAGCGTGGAGTTGCTGCAGGACGCGGCCCGATCGAGCGCGCGCAGCCTGGCGCAAAGCGTGACGGCAGTGCCCGGCAAAACCGGCGCCAACCTGCAAGGCTTTGTCGCCCTGGTGGATGCCATGCGCGAAGCCACGCGCGGTTTGACGCTGCGCCAGATCATCGAGCACGTGCTGAACACATCAGGTTTGCGCGACTTTTACCGCAACGAAAAAGAAGGCCAGGACCGCCTGGAGAACTTGGACGAACTGGTCAACGCCGCCGAGGCTTTCGTGACACAAGAAGGCTTTGGCAAAGACGCCGTGGCGCTGCCGGTCGACGAGTCCGCCGGCACCATCGCCCAAGGCTTGCCGGCCGCTGTGGCCGCGGTCGACACCTTGCCCGACGCCGAAACCGGCGAGATCATCTCGCCCCTGCTGGCGTTCTTGACGCACGCCTCGTTAGAGGCCGGCGACAACCAAGCGCAAGCCGGTCAAGACGCCGTGCAGCTCATGACCATCCACGCCGCCAAGGGCCTGGAGTTCAACAATGTGTTTTTGACGGGCCTGGAAGAGGGCTTGTTCCCGCACGAGAACTCGGCCACCAGCACCGAGGGTCTGGAAGAAGAGCGGCGCCTGATGTACGTGGCCATCACCCGGGCTCGCCAGCGCCTGCACATCTGCTTCAGTCAAACGCGCATGCTGCACGGCCAAACCCGCTACAACATCAAGAGCCGCTTCTTGGACGAGCTGCCAGAAGATGCCTTGAAGTGGCTCACGCCGCGCAACCAGGGCTTTGGCTCGGGCTTTGCCAAGTCGTACAACGATGCTTGGTCGAGCGGCAAAGGCTTGGGCTCGATGGTGGGGGCGGGCGCCCAGCCGTATCGCTCAAACGCGGGCGGCTACCCTGCGCGCAAAGAAGACGACTTCAAGGACCTCACCGCGCCTTTGCCCACCAAGATGGCACAAGCCAAGTCAGAGGCGGGGTTCAAGGTGGGCCAAAGCGTGTTCCACAACAAGTTTGGCGAAGGCGTGGTGCTCACGCTCGAAGGCAATGGGCCCGACGCCCGCGTTCAGGTCAACTTTGGTCGCCACGGCACCAAGTGGCTGATGCTGAGCGTGGCCAAGCTCACCGTGATCGAGTGATTGCAGTGGCTTGAAGGCCGCCGTTCAGACCAGGCCGTTGCGGATGGCGTAGACCGTCAGCTCCGAGTTGTTGGTCAAGGCCAGCTTCTCGAGCACGCGGGCGCGGTACACACTCACGGTTTTGGGGCTGAGCAGCAATTGCTCGGCAATGTCAGACAGGCGCTTGCCCGAGGCGATCATCACCAGGGTCTGCAACTCGCGGTCTGAGAGCTTTTGGTGCGCGTCTTCCTGGGCGGGTGTGGTCAGGTTGTCGACCAGCATCTGTGCCATCTCAGGGGTGACGTATTTTTTGCCTTGGGACACGGTGCGAACAGCGGCCACGATCTGCGCTGCGTCGCTGCCCTTGTTCAGGTAGCCAGAAGCCCCGGCCTTGAGCGCCCGCATGGCGTACTGGTCTTCGGGGTACATCGAAACCACCAGCACCTTCACCGCGCTGCCCTCGTCCTTCAGGGCATGCATCACGTCCAGCCCGCTGCGCCCGGGCAGGTTGATGTCGAGCACCAGCACGTCGCAACCCGCCGGCCTGACGGCCGCCGGTGTGCGCAGACTGTGCAGCAGGCCGCGCAGCTCGCCGTAGTCGCCGGCTTCGCCCTCCACCTGGATGTCGGCGGCATCGGCCAGGGTGTCGCGGATGCCGCGCCGGATCAGCGCATGGTCGTCACAGAGGATCACTGAAATCATGGGGTGCCCCATCCGGTGGGATCGTGGTCGTCGTCCTGGTCGA
>JAVLFO010000463.1:0-1503 GCA_046052805.1 Aquabacterium sp.
GATCTACACTTCTAGCTTCGTCGGCAGCGTCAGATGTGTATAAGAGACAGCCTTCTTGCGCGCGCACGCAGCCGGCGAAATAGCGGAAGTGATCGACCGCCAGCGGGATGTCGGCGTTCAGCGTCTCGCGGATCGCCTTGCCGTTGTCCACCGTCTCGGCGTAGGCGAGCTTTTCGAGGTTCTGCTCGATGCGGTCGGCGATCTTGAGCAAGATGTTGGCGCGCTCACCGGCCGAGGTCGCTGCCCATTTGTCTTTGGCCGCGTGGGCGGCGTCCAACGCACGCTCGATGTCGGCGGCACCCGAACGGGCCGCTCGGGTGAAGACCTTGCCGTTGATGGGCGAGATCACATCAAAGTACTGGCCATCCACGGGTGCCACGAACTGGCCGTTGATGAAGTTGTCGTACTGCTTCTTGAAGCTCACGGGGGCGCCAGCAGCGCCGGGGGCAGCATAGATCATCTTGGGTCTCCTGATCAGGGCCACGAGGCCCTTGGTTGGACATCGGCCTGCCACGCTCAGCACGCAGCCGCCACTGGCCTTGGCGGCCTGCCTACCCAAGAGCGCACAGCGCGTGCCACCGAGGGTTCGCCCTGATCCAGCGCCGCATTGCCGCCCGGCTCAAAACCCCGCCAAGCCAATGTCCATGCGGCTTTTGCACGGTTTGGCCGCTGCCCACGCAAGGCGGCACAAACGGTGTCACCCCGTGCAAACCAGCATGTGCCAAGCTCACCCAGGTGTCCCGAAATGACACAGGGTCGACCCGGGTGTGTCACCCACCCAGCAAGGCCATACTTGCCCGAGACCCTTCAGTCACCCAGTGCCTGCCAAACCTGAACGCCACGACATGAGCCTCATGCACCACCCCTCGGCCTCGGCCCTCAGCCAGGCGCGCCGCAGCCTGCTCGAGTCAGGTCAGGTGCCCGACGGCTTGGTGGACGCCACCCTCATGCAATCGTGGCAGCGCAGCCACCACGCAGGTCTCAGCCCGGTCGACCAGTACAACGAGCCGCCCCTGTGCGGCATGCAAGAACTCAAGACGGCGCTGGCCTGCGAGCACGACTTCCTGGCGCACGCCCGCCCGGTCATGGCCTTCGTGGCCGACCAGATGCGTGACTCCGGCAGCCTGGTGGTTTTGTCTGATGCGCGTGGCCTCTTGCTGCACAGCCTGGGTGACTTGGACTTTGTTTCGCGCGCCGACCGCGTCTCTCTGCGCCCTGGCGCCCTATGGCACGAAGCCGACCGTGGCACCAACGCCATTGGCACCGCGCTGGCCGAGCGCCGGGCCGTGGTCATACATGGCGCCGAGCACTACCTCGAGCGCAACAGCTTCCTGACCTGCGCCGCCGCGCCGGTGCGCGCCCCGAATGGCCAACTGCGCGGCGTGCTCGACATCTCGGGCGACCACCGCGGCCACCACCCGCACACCTTTGCGCTGGTCCGATCGGCTGCCCGCATGATCGAAGACCGGATCTTTCACTGTCTCTTATACACATCTGACGCTG
>JAVLFO010000464.1:0-4745 GCA_046052805.1 Aquabacterium sp.
TTGCGCATGGCGTCGGACAGACTTTGCGCTATCTTGCCTGCCCGAGCTTCAACCTGGCAGCTCACCCACCACCGCAGCAGCACCAGTGCGGTGGACGCGGTGAACGCCAGGAGGAAGATGAAGCCAAGCACCACCAGGAAGACCCGCACGGCGCAACTCCCAGTCACGGTGTGCCATGGGAACAAGCGCATGAGCATGCCGACCAGGGCTGCCAGCGTGACACAGAACAGCGTGATGCCACCCCACGGAGAGCGCAACCACGCGGGCACCGGTAGATCGGCCCGTTGCCATGCCAAGCCAAGGCGGTGGTTTATCACGTGGGCCAGCGATGCGCTCAGGCCGCCGACGTCATTGGTTCGATCGCCAGGCCATGCCGGCTTGCGCTGCACGGGGATGCTCCAGGGGGTGATAGCTCCATGTGTCACACAGCTTGGGTTCTTCGACCGAGAGCCTGCCAAAGGCACGATGCTGTAGTTGACGTCCGTGGGATGTGTGCCATTTCCTCCGAACAACGGGTTGTTGCTGTCGAGCACGAACTGCCTTTCGAGGAAGGCCTGGCAGTTGCGGCGGCCCAGCATGAAGTCGTGGTGACGGAAAGCTTCGTCCAGGAAGCCACTGAACGCGGCCAGGGCAGAGCTGGCCAGGGCCTTGCCACCCACCAGCTTGTTCGTGCCGGCAGTGGTGCGCACAGCTGTGACCAGGAATCGGCTGGCGCATGAAGGGTCGATGGCCAGCCTGAAGTCCTGGGTGCTGAAGCGAGCATGCGCCAGCAGCGCGCCGGCAAGCTGCGGAATCACGTTGGTAAGGTTCTTCGCATCATGTCCGGGTGCTTCGTAGGGCATCTGATCGCTGAAGGGATCGACATGGATCACCGCCCGGTGGGCTCTTTCTTTGCTGCGTTCATTGCGCCCACCATAGTCGGCCAGATGCCTGCGCGCCAGGGTCACTGGTTCGTTGTTGAGCATGCCGCCGTCCACCGACAGGAACGAGTACGTCGGGGCTTTGTCAGTCCACGCGGGTGGTTGGGACGTCCATTCCTGGATGTGATCTTCCAGCTGTCCGAACGGGTGAAACAGGTAGTGCCATTTGGGGCGCTCCAGCTGGATGGCAGGGAATGCCAGCGGGAAGGCGCTGGTGGCCAGAGCGAATTCCGACACTCTTTGCCAGTCAACGACCTCGGCGACATTGCCGCTGGGCAAGTGGGCATGGGGAGATGCCTGCACCACGAATGCATCGGGCCATCCATGTGGCTGTGCTTGTGCGTCGCGGTAGTAGAACTCGAAGCGCACGTAGTCTGCGTGTTTGCGGTAAGCCTGTGTGTTGGCTGGTACGTCGTAGGCCACTCGGTAGGGCACCCCCGACAGGTTGGACAGCGTCAGGAAGGTGGTGAGCGGTTCGCAGACCCAGTCGCGGGGCGATTGGAGTGCCACGCCATGGCCATCGGGGTAGTTGGCCAGAGCCGTGCCGCCCTTCTCCAAAGGTTGCGGGTTCAGCAAGGACGTGAGCGCATTCGTGGGCTGCGACTCTGGCGCAGCGAAGCCACTAAGGTCCAGCTGCTTGACCCACAGGCGGTAGAAGGGGTTGTTCTCAAGCCCTGTTTCGAAGCCGTCTTCGTCCAGAGGTTTGAGGGAGCCACTGCTGCTGTTGCGGTGGAAGTCATGGGCCAGGGCCTTGGCCAGTGCAGCCGCGCACACCCCCCCGCCCGACGCGCCTGACACCACCTTCAGTCGCACATGGTGTGCCTTGGGTGTGTCCGGCCCCGTTTTTTCATTCAACTTCTGCCTGACCTGGCTCCAGTGGTCCAGTGCACGGACCAGGAAGTCAAGCACCCCGGCGGTGTAGGCGCCGGCGGAGACCGTACCGCCCAACGACAAGGCAATCTCGAAAATCGGTGCGCCATCCTCGCCGACGGAGTAGGGTGCTCTCTCTTTTGGCAGGCGTTTGGAGAGGTCTTGGAACCACGCATCCGCATCCTCTTTTTTGGGTGGAGACTTGGCCATCATGGCGCTCCTTCGACCAAAGGCATGAAGCCTGCCTCACCCTTGAAATAAGCTTTGGCTTGGGCCTGTTTGTTGCCCGTGCACTCCTGGAGCCATTGGTTCAGCAAATCGGCCGGCTTGGCTTGCGTGCCGAAGTGTTCCGCCAGCTGCTTGGGATCCATGCTGGCTTTGATGTGCCGCAGCTCGGTGTTGGCCTGGTTGATCCTCGTGCGAAGTCGGTCGTTCAGCGTGGCCCGCACCACCATGACGGTGCGGAAGCCATCGGAGGGGCCTGCGTAGTCAGGCTTGCGGTCGGCCACGGCATGGCCTGTGACGCTCTCGTACTGGGCCCGTGGTGGGTAGAAGCAACGTGGCTCGATGGATTCCTTGGGCGATGAGAGGGCACCGCGGTTGGTCAGGCTGCGCGACAAGGTGGTGGCGAAGTCGAGACCCACATCGCTGTCCTGGATGAAGTTGCCAAACTGCCTCAACTGGTCGGCCGACAGGCGCAGTCTCAGCGACAGCTCTGAGCGTGCGTCGGTCTCCTCGACATGCGCTGTGTGCTTGGCCTGCAGGGTGAATGTGGTGACATCAGGGTCCACATAGATGAACCTGTCTGCCTCGCTCTGACGTTCGCGCACCATGTCGAGAAAGTCTTCGCCAGCATGCAGCGAAGTCATGCGCACGTTGCCCAGCACGAGGAAGCCGCTGCGTGTGCCGGCCGATGCTGCCCTGCCAGAGATGGGCGCGTTCTCGCCTCCCCCGACGTTGGCGCCGCCTTGCGTGGTGCGCGTGGCCTGCCAGCGCGTGACCAGGATGTTGGCTTTGCGGCTGGCGCTGGCCACTTGCTGGAGTTTTTCCCGCAGCGCCTGGTCAAGTTGTACCTGCTTGTCGCGCAGCGCGGTAAGGCGTTGCTCTGCCGATGCGGTGTCCTTCAAAGGCTCACCCAGCAGCCTGCGTGCCTGTGCTGCCATGGCGCTGGCATCGGACGACATCGCATCGTCTTGAAATCCCTTCGCGTTCAATGCGGCGCTGAGCACGGCAGTCTGCAGCGCATGCACTTGAGCGGCCATGTAAGCCTGCTGCGCCTCTTGCAGGCCATTGGCCACGGTTGCCACGTCATCGGCGGTGGCGCCGTCGTAGTGTTTGACCGCGACGTAAGAGAACTTGGGGCTGAGCGAGATGGCGTGACTGGGCGATGCGTCGTCAGGCTGGAAGGAGCGCCACATCACGTTCTGCGTGGGGATCACCCCTGCAATCGAGACGTACGAGTGGAAGTCAAACAGGCGGCTCTCGACGGTCCGCGATGGGTTGGTCAGATCGTCCAACGCCTCCAGCGACATCGACGCAGGGGTGCCGCAGGCAGTCAAACTGGCGCACGCGATTGCACACACGAGGGTCGCGCCGTAGCGCGAGCGGGTCTTGAACATGGGGGCTCCTGAAGTGGGATGTGGTGTTGGCAGCATGCCGCCAGAACCATGGGTCCTGGGGTGGCAAGTCCAGCGCGCAATGTCCAAGAAGGCCAGGAGGGCGGCAATCCCACTCACTAGGGGGGCGCCGGCTTACCCCAGCGTCTTCTGCCAGTAGCCGATGTCCACCCAGCGCCCGAACTTGTGGCCGACCTCGCGCAGGTGCCCCACCTGTGTGAAGCCCAGCGACTCGTGCAGGCAGCCGCTGCCGGCGTTGGGCAGGGCGATGGCGGCGATCAGGGCGTGGCAGCCCTGCGCCTGCAGTTGCGCCAGCAGCGGCTCGTAGAGGGCGCGGCCAATGCCGCGGCGCTCAAAGCCCAGGCGCACATAGACCGTCACCTCGGCCGTGTGGCGGAAGGCGGCGCGTGCGTGGTAGGCGCTGGCATAGCTGTAGCCCACGAGCTGAGGCCCCGCCTCTGAGGCCACCTCGCACACCAGCCAGGGGTGGGTGCAGCGGTAGGCGTCGATGCGCTCGCGCATCTGCGCTGGGCTCAGCGGCACTTCCTCGAAAGTCACCACCGTGTGCGAGATGAAGTGGTTGTAGATATCGCAGATGGCGTGTTCGTCGCCGGGGGCGAAGGGGCGGACAGACAGCTGTGGCTTCATGAGAGGGGTTCTTTGCGGGTGGGCCATGGCGGGGTGATGGTCAGCGTCAAGGTGCCTGGGGTGCCAGGCGGCAAGTGGCGAGCGGCGAACGCCTCGGCCACTTGGGCCAGCAGCGCGTCGGTGTCATCGACGAGCTCGGGCGGGATGGCGATGTGCGTGACATGCACCACGACGTCCAGGCCGCCCTCGGCGTTCACGCTCAGCACCGTGGCCCGCTCGCCGCCGCCACCGCATTCGATGTGCACCCTGGCGCCTCGCCACACCAGCGCGTGCATCTCCGGGATCTCAAAGCTGCCGCCACCCAGGCCCACGAAGATGACGCTCTTGTCTTCGTTGACCAGCCACTCGCCCAAACGGCACAGCAGTTCCCGGTCGAAGGGCTGGCCGCACCAGTCGGTGATGCCATGGCGCGTGAGCCAGACCAGGTCGTCCGCCTCGATGCGCTGGGTGCGCAGCCGAGTGTGGGCGATCTGGGCCGAGGTCCGGGTGATGGACATGGACGAGCGCATGGTGGTGTGGCGTCAGGCGGAGGGTGTGGCGTCGCCTTGGGCCGCGGCCGCGCGGTCCCGGCGCAGCACCGCGATCACGCAGGCGATGGCCAGCGGGTACACGGCGAACTGGATGGCCGACGGCGTGTGTCCCACCGCCACGTTGAGGAACAAGGCGCTGTCCCACAGCCCGTGCAGCAGCA
>JAVLFO010000465.1:0-9436 GCA_046052805.1 Aquabacterium sp.
ACGATCTCGGCGGCCTTTTGCAGGTTGACGCGGCCACCGCTCATGACCGCGCCGCGTTTGCGCGCGATCTCGGCCAGCAGCTCTTCGTCGTGCGTCTCGCCGATCTCGTCCACCTTGGGCAGCTTGTAGCGTGCGGCCAGCAGGGCAGCATAGGGGCGCTTGAGGCTGGTCAGCAGCTCCAGGGCCACCTCTTCTTCGTCGTAGGCATTGCGGCCCACGGCACCGCTGGCGGCCAGGTGGTAGCCGCTCTTGTCGACCGTGATCTTGGGCCACAGCATGCCGGGCGTGTCAAAGAGGTAGAAGTCGCTGGCCAGGTTCACGCGCTGCTCGATCTTGGTCACGCCGGCCTCGTCGCCCGTCTTGGCGGCCTTTTTGCCCAGCAGCGCGTTCATAAGGGTTGACTTGCCCGCGTTGGGGATGCCGCAGATCAGCACGCGCAAGGGCTTGTCCATGCCGCCTCGGTTGGGGGCCAGTTCGCGGCAGGCTTTGATCAGGCGCTGGGCTGGGGCTTTGTCGCTGGCGTCGAGGCTGATGGCGCGTGTGCCTTCTTGCGCGTTGTACCAATCGAGCCAAAGCTGCGTGCGCGCCGGGTCGGCCATGTCTTGCTTGTTCAGCACCTTGAGCTTGCGGCGCGTGCCTGTGAGCTCGGCCAGCATGGGGTTGGCGCTGGAGCCGGGCAGGCGCGCGTCCAGCAGCTCGATCACCACGTCGATCTCGGGGATGCGTTCGATGATGGCTTTTTTGGTCACGTTCATGTGACCGGGGAACCATTGGATGCCCATGTCGGGTGCTTTCTGCGTGGGATCAGGCCGCGAGCGGGGCAAACGCCCCATCGTCGGTGCCGGTGAAGGTGTGAGGGTCTGGCTCTGAAGGCGCGGGTGCGGGCGCAGGTGCGGGCAGATTGGCCTGCAGCCACGCTTCGATCAGGCGCGAGTCGTTGAGGGTGCGCAGCGCCTGGTAAGCGGCTTCGGCCTCAGGATAACGCCTGCGCAAAAAATTGAGCCATTGCTTGATGCGGCCCGCGCGTGATTTGGGCTCGACCTTGTGCGAAACCAGGCGCCAAAAAACCCACAGGTGGGCGCTCAGCTCGGGCCAGGTCAGCTCGTGGGTGGCCACCTCGCCGCGCGCCATGGCCTGGTCGGCACGGATGGCCAGCGCCAGACCCGGGTCGACCACGATGCCGCGGCCCAGCATGATGGCGTCGCAGCCCGAGGCCTCGCGGCAGCGCCGGGCGTCGTCCACCGTCCAGATCTCGCCATTGGCCACCAGCGGGATGCTGACCACCTGGCGGATGTCGGCGATGCGACTCCAGTAGGCGGGTGGGCGGTAGGCATCGGCCTTGGTGCGGGCGTGGATCACCAGCTCGCTGGCGCCGCCGTCGGCAATGGCCTGGGCGCACTCTTCGGCGCGGCTGTCGTCCAAAAAGCCCAGTCGCATCTTGGCGGACACGGGCCAGTGGGCCGGCACGGCGCGGCGCACCTCAGAGACGATGCGGTGCAAGAGCTCGGGGTCTTGCAACAAGGCCGCGCCGCCACCGTGGCGGTTCACCACCTTGGCCGGGCAGCCGAAGTTCAGGTCGACCCCATTGGGCCCCAGGCTGGCCAGGCGCGCGGC
The DNA here is from genome assembly GCA_046052805.1 of Aquabacterium sp. Lineage (GTDB taxonomy): Bacteria > Pseudomonadota > Gammaproteobacteria > Burkholderiales > Burkholderiaceae_C > Aquabacterium. Next base: position 1,615 of record JAVLFO010000465.1, read on the forward strand.
GTTGTCGGCCATCACGATCGGGTCTGAGCCCAGCAATTGCCCACGCACCGGCACCCCGGTGGGCGTGCGCCCCGCGTTGTCCAGCTCGGGCATCACGCGGCGAAAGGCGCGCTCGGGCAGCACCGCGTCGGTCACGCGGATGAATTCAGACACGCAGCGGTCGATGCCGCCCACGCGGGTCAGGATGTCGCGCAATGCGAAATCCAGCAAACCCTCCATGGGGGCCAGCAAAATCGTCATGACAAAGGGGTGAGTGAGGGCGTGGCGCGGGCGTAGTGTACGGACAAGCGGCCCTGAATGGGCGGTGTCGGTGCACTCAAGTTGACACCGTTTCAGCCGACAACCATGAGGTGATCTGACACCTGCCACCATGATGCTTGCCACCCCCATGACCACCACCGACGATGTCCTGAGTCAGATCGACGGCGCCCGCCGCAACGGGCCTCTCAGAGACATCGTGATCCCCGCCTGCCCAGCCTTGTTGACGCGCCTGCAAGAGGCGATGGCGCACGCCGAACCCGACTTGAACGAGGTGGCGCGCATCGCCACAGCCGATGTGGCCATGTCGGCCACTTTGCTGGCCAACGCCAACAGCCCCCGCTATGCGGCAGGGCAGCCTGTGCAGACGCTCGGCCAGGCCATGAACCGCCTGGGTTTGCACGAGGCGGCCGCCGTGATGATGCGCTTTTTGGCCCAACGCACCATCCGGGTGACCACACCCCAGCTGAGCCGTTTCTGGGAGCGCGCGGCCAAGCGGGCCGCAACGATGGGCTTTTTGGCTGAAAAGCTGCCAGGTCTCTCGCCAGACTTGGCCTACACCTATGGCTTGTTTTGCCACGTTGGCCTGCCGGTGATGGCTCAAAGCCTGCCGGGCTACAAGGGCACCTTGGTGGAAGCCGAGGCGCGCATCGACCGCTCGTTTGTGGCCACCGAAAACGCCAACCACCGAACCGACCACGCGGTGGTGGGCGCCTTGGTGGCGCGCGTCTGGCGTTTGGCACCCGCCGTGATCGCGGCCATCCGTTTGCACCATGACCTGGACGCCCTGGGCGAACGCGCAGTGGACGCCGAGGTCAATACCCTGATCGCCGTGGGCTTGGTGGCGCAGTACATGGTCAACCGCAATGAATGCATCGACCCCGACGTGGACTGGCGCAACCATGGCGCTGCCGCTTTGGGATGGCTGCACGTGCAAGCCGATGAATTGGCACTGTGGGAAGAAGAGGCCCAGGCGCTGCTCGACGAGGCCGTTGGCGCCTGAGAAAACCTCGGCGCTGCAAACCGGCGCCAGGGGCGGTACAAACGGGGTTTGTCAACCACCCAAGGCCCGTCATGACCATGTCGATGCACACCGCGCTCGTTCCTGCAGCCATTCAAACCCTCACCGCTCTGTCGGCCATCCTTGGCAAGGGCCAGGCCCACTGCGAGGCGCACAAAATCGACCCCGCCGTTTTTTTGAACGCGCGCATCTTCCCTGACATGTTCCCGCTGACCAAGCAGGTGCAGATTGCCACCGACATGGTCAAAGGCGGCGCTGCGCGTCTGGCCGACATCGAGATCCCGAAGTACGACGACAACGAAACCAGCTTTGCTGAGTTGCAAGCGCGCGTGGCCAAAACCATCGCGTTCTTGCAAGCGCTGCGCCCGGAGCAAATGAATGGCCGAGAAGGCGCCACCATCTCGCTCAAGCTGCCCAGCCGAGAACTGAGCTTCACGGGCTTGGACTACCTCAACCACTTTGTGTTGCCCAACTTTTACTTCCACACCACCACCACCTACAACCTGCTGCGTCATGGCGGTGTGGCATTGGGCAAGCGCGACTTTTTGGGCGCTTGAAGCGTTCAGTGGCTGGTGCCTGCGAGCTTGACGGCTGGCAGCCACTTGCTGAGCAAGGCAGCCAGCGCCTCGCGGTCGAAAGGCTTGGTGAGGTAGTCGTCCATGCCTTGTGCCAAACAGGCTTCTCGGTCGCCGCTCAAGGCGTGGGCCGTCAGGGCCACCACGGGCGTGCGTGGCCGGGCCGTGTCATCGGCTTCAATGGCCCGAATCAGCTGCACGGCCTCGTAGCCGTCCATCACGGGCATCTCGCAGTCCATCAAGACCAGGTCAAACGCATGCTCTCGGAACAGGCTCACCGCCTGCTCACCGTGCCGTGCGTGCACGCTGCGGATGCCCAGGCTTTCCAAGGTCATCGAGGCAATGAAGGCATTGACCTCGTTGTCCTCGACCAGCAGCACTTCGCCATCGAGTTGCATCACCAGGGGCTGCGGCGGCACCGTCTCGGGGAAGTCGGCGTCATCACTGGCCGCGTCGTCTGGGGCGGTTGGGTCAGAGACACCGCAGGGCACATCCAGCGTCACCTCAAAGGTGGTGCCAACGCCCACCAGGCTGCGTGCCGAAATCTGGCCGCCCATCTCTTCGATGATCTGCTTGCAAATGGCCAGTCCCAGGCCGGTGCCGCCGTGGCTGCGCGTGCTGCCCGAGTCCACCTGGTAAAAGGGCTGGTAGAGGCAACTCAGCGCCGACTCAGGGATGCCCATGCCGGTGTCTGATACCTCGATGCGCATGCGCGCCATGCCCCCGACGTCGCGCTGGCTGACCGAGAGGCTGGCCGTCACCTCGCCATGCTGCGTGAACTTCACGGCGTTGCTCACGAGGTTGAGCAGCACTTGGCGCAGCTTGCCCTCGTCGGCAACCACGGTGCGGATTTCGGGCGGCACGCCGCGCAGGTTGCTGCGCACCTCAATGCCTTTTTGCAACGCCGTGGCCGTGAATGCCTCGCAGGCCGACTTCAACGTGCCGCGCGGGTCGAACGGGGCTGGGCTCAAGCGCACCTTTTGGGCATCGAGCTTGGCGAAGTCCAAAATCTCATTGAGCACCTGCAAGAGGTTGTGCGCCGAGTCGCGCGCCGACTTGATGAACAGGCGGTCACGGTTGGACACGGCCTCGTCGTTGAGCATGCTCAATGCACCGATCACGCCGTTCATGGGGGTGCGGATCTCGTGGCTCATGTTGGCCAAGAAGGCGGTTTTGGCGCGGTTGGCGGCCTCGGCTTGTTCCTTCATGCGGCGAAGCTCGGCCACGTGGTTTTTGCGGCGCGACTGCAAAAACAGCTTGCGCTCACGCCCCAGCGAGAAGCGATACAGCCAGTAGCCCAACACATTGGCCGCCGTCACGTGGATCACCATGCGCTGGAAGGCGACCTTGTTGAACTCTGGCACCGCGATGCCACAAGCCATGGTCACACCCAGCATGAACAGGCCCAGCAACACCGTGTTGGCTGCCCTCAGGCGAGCAAAGCCATAGGTCATGAGGGTGGCAAACACCATGCTGGTGGTCAGTGCCCAGTAGATGTCGATGGTCGACGCATGGATTTGCCCCTTGCGGGCAATGTAGGCAGAGCCCAAGGTGCTGCTGGCGACCAGCATGGAACAAGCCAGCGAGTAATGGCGTGAGAAGCGCTCTTTGTGGCGCAGCGCCAGTTGCCCAAACAGCAACAGGCCCGCCGACAGCGTCAGACGTGTCCATTGCAAGTCATCAAAGGCTGAGCGTTGGCCCAGGAGGATGTCGCCCAGCCAAAAGGCCATGAAGCACGTCGCCGCAACCGTGGCCGACACGTACAAGAAGCGCACGCCATGCGAGCGGAAACCCGCTTGAAACTCGGCTTCCAGCGCTTGGCTGCTGAAGCCGCGGTTGCCCAGGTTTTTGGCAATTTTGTAGAGGTTGCGGGGATGGTGCGTGCGCGTGTAGGCAGTGCTCATGAGCCTGATCCAAATGAACCGTGGCAGCTCGCAGTCAGTACCGCCAAGTGGCCCGCGCCTTGCCCCACGCGCGTTGGGCTGACGGACTCTTGGCTGCGCCGAATTGGCATGGCAGGGTGACCCGCCTTGGCTTTGATGAGCGAGCTGATGGTGATTGCTGTCAACCCCTTCTTATGAGGGGGGTGGCAGGTTTCAATGTAATGCATTCGGTGCAATTTGCACAATTTGTGTGACGAACGCACGGGGGCTGTGGGCTGTGTCTGACACCCAAAAAGCCCTGTGGTCAGTGCCGTTGTCACTGCTTGCGCGCGAGCGTTCGCCGCAGCGAGGCCAGGTCGATCTCGATGTCGGGGTGCTGCGTCAGGGTCACGAAGCCATGGAAAAAGCTTTGCGCCGCCTCCCAGCGCGCCGGGGCCTCTTGCACGGGCAACTCAAACAAGCTGTGCGCGACCCCCAGGGTGCTGCCCAGTTTAATTTTTTGACCTGGCAGCACGTTGTTGAGCTGCATGTTGCGGTAGAGCCGGTCGACGGGTGTGCGCGCTGCGATCAGCAGGTGGTCCATGCCGGCGCGCATGCCAGATAAGAAGGTGGCTTTGTAGAGCGCGTTGCTCACCAGCTGGCTGTGCGGTCCACTTTGCACGGTCAGGCGGCCGACTTCGCCCAGCCACCGGCTGTGCAGTGGGCTTTGGGCAGGCAGCGCGTGTTCGATGTCCAGCGGGCGGTGTTGGTTACCGACCAGCCGGATGGCACCCAGCAGTTGGTCTTCGGCTTTGGACTTGGCCACCAACAAAACCGCATCGGCTCGCAAATCATCGGGTTCGGGCGTGCGCAACACCGCTTCCATGCCCGGTAGGTGGCGCCCGTACACCTCCGCTCGCAAGCGGATCAGGTCAGGCAGGTCTTGTTCCTTGTTGGCCAGGTGGACCCGAAAGGGCAGATGCTGGGCGCAGAGCCTTGCATCAAAGGCAGTCAATGGGTGGGGTACAGCTTCGGTCATGCAGTGGCTTGAAATCGGCCATTTTCAGCCATGTGAAATCATGGCGTCATATGTCAAGCATGACGGAACATCGGCCAAAAGGCCAGCCCCTTGTGTAAAACCTGGGGCAATGGGCGGCTTCATCAAGCTGTCGCACCCCCGTGTTGCAGTGCGGTCACTGGGTTTTCCGCAGATCCCGGTGTGTTTCAGCTCGCCAGGGCGTCGTGCAAAGCCTGCATTTCCAGCGTCAGTTTGTGCCTGGCATCCAGGTGGATCATGGGGCGGGCCAGCTGGTGAGACTCTTTGATCTTCACTGAGGCACTCAGGTAAGGCTGCAGTACGGGCAGGCCCTCATCGATCAGCTCTTGCACCAGCTTTTGCGGCAGGCTGGCTCGGGGCTGGAATTGGTTGACCACGATGCCTGACACGGTCAATTCGTCGTTGTGATCGGCTTGGATCTCTTTGACGTTGTCGAGCAAGGTGTACAGCGCCCGGCGCGAGAAGTCATCGCAGTCAAAGGGGATCAGGCAGCCTTGTGCGGCGATCAGGGCCGAGCGCGTGTAGAAGTTCAGCGCTGGCGGCGTGTCGATGTAGATGCGGTCAAAGCTGTCTTCGAGCGCTTGCAGCGCGTCGCGCAGCTTGTAGATTTTGTAGCGCGACTCGAGCTTGGCGTGCAGCTCGTCGAGGCTGGGGTGCGAGGCCATCAGGCTGAGCCCTTCCCAGGGCGTGGGCACGATGTAAGCCTCGGCGCCTTTGGGGCGCGCACTGAACTTGAGGGTTTGGTCGAAGAACTCGGCCGCGCTGAGGCTGGCGTCTTCTTGCGGCGCGCCCATCAGGTACTGGCTGGAGTTGCCCTGAGGGTCTAGGTCGATGACCAGGGTGCGCAAACCTTGTGCGGCGCTGATGGCGGCCAGGTTGCAGGTGATGGTGGATTTGCCAACGCCACCCTTTTGGTTGAACACGACGTAACGCATGACCCGAAGCCCTCGATCTGGAATGACGCTTGCATTGTGCACTGCAGCAAGCGTCATTCCAGCGGGCAAGTCAGGTCAGCGTCCGGGTTCGGGCAGCTCGATCTTGACTTCGAGCACTTCCAGGTCGCCTTGTCGCTCCATCGACACCTTGATGTCGTCAGAGTTGATCGAGACGTACTTGGAAATCACAGCCACCAGTTCCTTTTGGAGGTCCGGCAGGTAGCTGGGGCTGTGGCTGCGACCGTTGCGCTCGTGGGCCAAGATGAGCTGCAAGCGCTCTTTGGCCACCGAGGCGGTCTGCTTCTTTTCACCGAGGAAGAAGGAGAGGAATCCCATGGCGTTCACTTCCCTCCGAACAGGCGCTTGAAGAAGCCGGGCTTTTCGGCTTCGATGAAGCGCATGGGTTTGTCTTCGCCCAAGAAGCGCGAGATCACGTCCTTGTAAGCCTCAGACACGTCGGTGTCCTTCATGTGGATGGCCGGGATGCCCTGGTTGGAGGCGTTCAGCACGGTCTCCGATTCAGGGATCACACCGATCAACTTGACACGCAGGATCTCATGGATGTCTTCGAGCGACAGCATCTGGCCGCCCTCAACCCGGTTGGGGTTGTAGCGGGTGATCAGCAGGTGCTCTTTGATGGGCTCGCCGCCGTCTTGCGCACGCTTGGTCTTGCTGTTGAGCATGCCCAGGATGCGGTCGGAGTCGCGCACCGATGACACCTCGGGGTTGGTCACCACGATGGCCTCATCGGCAAAGTGCATGGCCATCAAGGCGCCGGTTTCGATGCCGGCTGGCGAGTCGCACACGATGTACTCAAAGCCCATGTCGCCAAGCTCTTTGAGCACGCGTTCGACGCCGTCTTGCGTGAGGGCGTCTTTGTCGCGCGTTTGCGAGGCGGCCAGCACAAACAGGTTGTCGCACTGCTTGTCTTTGATCAGGGCCTGGTTGAGCTTGGCCTCGTCATGGATGACGTTGATCAGGTCATAGACCACGCGGCGCTCGCAACCCATGATCAGGTCGAGGTTGCGCAGACCCACGTCAAAGTCGATGACCACGGTTTTGTGGCCGCGCAGGGCCAGGCCGGAAGCGAAGCTGGCGCTGGTGGTCGTCTTGCCGACGCCCCCCTTACCGGAGGTCACCACGATGATCTTGGCCATGGATGGCGGTCCTTTCAATGTTGCTGGGATGTCAGAGGTCAATGGGGTCGAAAACCAGGCGGTCGCCATCCAGTCGGATGTGTGCTGGCTTGCCGCGCACATTGGCGGGCAGTGGGTTTTCGGTGGTGCGGTACGTGCCAGCAATCGAGAGCAGCTCGGGCTCCATGCAGGTGGCAAAGATGCGGGCTTCGCGGTTGCCCTTGGCGCCGGCAATGGCCTTGCCGCGCAGGGGTGCGTAAACGTGGATGGAGCCGTCTGCGATCACCTCGGCGCCGTGGTTGACCAGGGCCGTGACGATGAGATCGCCGCCCTTGGCGTAGACCTGTTGCCCACTGCGCAGGGGCTTGTCAATGATCAGGGTGGTGGCCGCCACGGGCACCTCCACCGGCACCTCTTTGACGACTTCTTTGATCACCTCTTTGACCACTTCATGCACCACGGTTTCGATGCGGGCCGGCGCGGCGTGGCTGTCGGGCGCTTCGCCCAGGCCGGCCTCGAGGGCGGCAGCCACTTGCTTGGGCGTGCCGCAGCGCACAGCCACCGGGTTGAGCTTGAAGCTGGTCAGCAGCTTGATCAAGGCTTCGAAGTTGACTGCGACGTCGAGGCTGGCCAGGTGGGTCAGGTCGATGACCACCGGGTCGCGGCTGAAAAAATCGGGGGTGTCTGCGTAACGCTCGGCCATGGCTTGGGCCACGGCAGGGATGTTGCCTGTCTTGAGCACGAAGGCGACCAGCGTGAGCGAGGCGCTCTTGAGGTCGAAGAGGGCGGGGGCGTTACCGGGTGAGGCGGCAGACATGGGCTGACATGGGCTTTGGGCGCTGAAGGCCCAGAGTTTAAGTCAGTGTGTGCGCCTTCTTGCCGCCCTGCGGTACAGATGTGTCGCAGGGCCTTGCCTTCTGGCCTGGTCAGCCCTGTGCGGTCACTGTCTCTTATACACATCTGACGCTGCCGACGACT
>JAVLFO010000466.1:0-3835 GCA_046052805.1 Aquabacterium sp.
ATCGCCGTGGATGCCACCGATCACCAACACACGCAGGTGCGCGTTGGGCGAGACCACATCGCGCTGGAACAAGGGTTGCCCCAGCACCGACTTGGCGGCGGTCAAGCTCAACTGAGCGCGGGCGCACACCGCCATCGGCACATTGGGCAGACGCCGGGTGACCTCGTCACAAAAGGCCTGGGGGTTGGCCATGAGCGGGGGCTTGGCCGCAGGTCGTGGCGCGGCTTTGGGTGCGGGCTTCGTCACCGCGCCCGCAGGGGCCGCCAGGGCGGGCAGGCCAACGGCCAGGCCCAGGGTCAAAAACAAAGCGGCTCGGCGCACAGGGCGCCAGACACGCACATCAAAAGCGAAGTCCAAGGCATGCATAGCTTTGCATGATGCCCTGAAATGGGGCCTGCGTTGGCGTATCAGCGCGCCTCAGTTGCCGCGCGTCAATGCCTTGAGCGACAGCTTGATGCCCTCGCTCACCGACACATCGGGCGGCAGCTGCTTGAGGGCCAGCTGCGCTTCCTTGTCGGAGTAGCCCAGGGCCATGAGCGCCTGCGAAATGTCGGTCTGGTTGTCACTGCTGACGGCCCAACCGGGCGTGGCCAGCACGGGCGAGAGCTTGCCCTTGAGCTCAAGCAACAGCCGCTCGGCGGTTTTCTTGCCAATGCCAGGCACCTTGACCAAGCGAGAGGCATCCTGGCTGGACACGGCCTGCGCCAGCTCGTCGGTGTTCAGCCCCGACAATAGCGCCAGCGCGATGCGCGGCCCCACGCCGGTGATCTTGATCAGCTCGCGGAAGGACTCGCGCTCGGCAGCGGTCAAAAAGCCGTAGAGCAATTGCGCGTCTTCGCGCACGATGAACTGGGTCAGCAAGCTGACCTTGGCGCCCAGCTCTGGCAGGTTGTAGAAGGTGCTCATGGGCACCTGCACTTCGTAGCCCACGCCGTTGACGTCGAGCAGCACATACGGGGGCGAGCGCTCGGCCAGCACCCCAATCAAACGAGAAATCATCGGGCGTGTGGCCTGGTCAAGTCAACGGCAAGCGATCAGCGACGGAACAAGCCCAAGCGCTGCGCTTCGAGTGCGGCTTCAGCACGCGACGACACGTTGAGCTTTCGGTAGATCTGCTTGACGTAGTCGGCGATGGTGTGGCGCGAGAGGTTCAGCTGCAAACCAATCTCTGGCAAGGTGAAGCCCTTGGCCACGCGCAACAGCACCTCGTTTTCACGGTCGGTGAGCTGAACGTGCGGCGTCACGGTGTCGGGCTGCAGCGGTGGCTGCAGGCGGGCTTGGGCCGTGAAGTACTGGATCACGCGGCGCGCGATCGAGGGCGACAGCGGCGGCTCGCCCTGGCTGATGCGGTGCAGTTGCTCAGACAGCTGCTCGCGAGATTGCTCTTTGAGCAGGTAGCCAAAGGCACCGGCTTGCAAAGCGGGGAAGAGGTGGTCGTCGTCGTCGTGGATGGTCACGACCACCGACTGCACATCGGGCTGCTTTTCACGCAAAGCCTGCACCACTTCGACACCGGAGCCGTCGGGCAAGCCCAGATCGACCATGGCCACGTCAAAACGCACGGCGTTGACCAACTCAAGTGCATCGTGGATGCGCGAGGCTTCGCTGATCTGCGCACCCGGAAAGACCTGCAATGCCAGGGTCTTGAGCCAAGCACGGATCTCGGGCAAGTCTTCCAACAAAAGGATTTGCTTCATGGTGCACAGACCTCACTTCAAATAGGGATGATGCTGGATCACTGTCCACGCACGTTGTTGCGCATGCTAGCAGCGCTGGCGGGCATGGTCAGCCCATGTTGCAGCACTTGTTGCATGGTCGCCATTTCGAGCGGCAAGGTCAAACGGATGACCGTGCCAAAGCCAGGGCCGGATTCGACCAAACACTGCCCGCTGAGCTGTTTGGCGCGGTGCTTCATGCTGGTCATGCCGTGACCACGGTCCAAGCGGCCATCGAGCTCCAGCGGGATGCCCTTGCCGTTGTCTTGGATGACCAAAACAAAGTCGTGGTGCTCCAGGTGCACGTCCACCGAGATCACCACGTGCGAGGCGCCACTGTGCTTGATCACGTTGCTGACGGCCTCGCGCAAGATGCGGGTGGTTTGCACATACGTCCGCGATGACAGAGGCTCTTCGATGGTGTCGTTGGGGTTGCGCCATTCGCATTCGATGCCCGCCTGCCCCAGTCGGGACACGACCTCGGCGCGCCAGTCGGCCAGCGCGTCGCTCAAAACCATGGGCTTGCCCGTCAGGCCGCGCACCGACAGCCGCATTTCTTCCAGCGCCTCACGGGCCAGGGTCGAGATGCGGTCGTTGTCCGAGGTGTGCACGATGGTCAACAGCTTGGCGCCCAAGTCGTCGTGCAGGTCAGCGGCAATGCGCTTGCGCTCTTTCTCGGCAATTTGCTCCACACGCAGTTCGGCGATCTGGTTGAAGTTGCGCTCGATTTCGGTGCTGATTTCATGCACGCGCTTTTCAAGCTGGCGACGCGCGCCCTCGGCCGATTGCAGCGCCTGCCCGTAAACCTGGATCAGGCGCACCGCCACGGCGGCGTACAGCAGCGGCATCACAAAGTGGGTGATGTGCACGCCCCACATGCGCATCAGGCCATTCTGGAACGACAGCTCGATGCCGAGCACGGCGGTGACCGCCCCCAAGGCGGCGCTCATCAGCCAGAACTCAGGGCGGCGGCCACGACCGGCCACCCACAAGAAAAAGCCGATGGTGACGAACAGCTCCACCGCGAACAGCACGTACCAAACCCGGGCACACAAGAACAAGCGGTCCGAGCCCACCAGCAGCAGACTCAAGGGCAGCAACACGCACTGGGCCCACAGGGCCGCACTGATCTGGCGCTTGCGCTTGCCTTGCGTGACGTGGCGCAAGGCCTGCCCCGCGTAGCCCAGCAAGAACTTGATGGCAACGGCCGTCATGGGCGCAAACATCATGGCAATCAAGACCTCCATGCCCGCATTGGGAATGAGGGTGTCGCCCAGCCACAAGCGGCCGGTCATCACGGCCCAGCCCATGGTCAACAACCCAAAGTGCAAGAGGTAGTTCAGGCGACGCACCCAGGCCAGCGCCAAGGCGAACATGCCCAGCACCACCAAGATGCCACCCAGCACCTGCGAGACCGTGGTGGTCCAAAACTCATGGGCCTCGTAAAGCTCATGAACCTGCTGCAAGGGGCCGATCCGCACCGCCGCCAGACCACCGGCGCGTTGGCGCGCTGTCACCCGGTCAATGGGGTAGCCCACGACCTTGAGGTCGAGCAGGTTGTCGCTGCTGTGCAGCAAAAAGGCCGGAAGCACCACGACGTGCGAGCGATAGCAGTTGCGGCTGTAAGGGTCGGCCATGCGGCCACCGCCATAGAGCAACTGGCCGTTGAGCCACACCTCGACGTTCGAGCACGCGCGTTCGATGTAGGCGGCCATGATGGGCTGACCTGAGGTCGCCGGGGAGGCGTCGAAACTGAAACGGTACCAAACCGCACCTTGGTGACCTGGGTTGCTCTTGGCCCAGTCGTCGGGCAGGCTCACCAGCTGGCTGACCTGCGAGGCCGGAAAGACCTCGGCGTTGCTGCGGACCGACCAGGCTTGCTCCAGAGGGCGCACCACCGACTCGGTGGCCAAGGCCGCCACGATGGTGGCCGGCTGGCTCAAGCGAACCGTCTCGCGGTTCAAGCGCACGATGGCGTAACCCACCACCAAAGCCAAGACCAAGCCCACGGTGATCAGCCACATCCAGCGGCCACGAGACGACGGTGCAGAGCGCGCGCTCTGCGTGTAGGGTTCGATGGGCATGGCCGCCGCGTCCAGACCTTCGTCTTGGCCGAAATG
>JAVLFO010000467.1:0-1828 GCA_046052805.1 Aquabacterium sp.
GCGGTGATGGCCGCTGAAATGGAACAGGCCCTGGAGCACTTCACCACCGCCATGAGCGCCTTGGGCGCGGCGGCCATCGAAGGCATTGACGACACTTTGAGCCCCGCGCTGGCCCAGGCTCAGCGTGCGTCTCGCGCCTTGCGCCGCCTGCGCGCACTGGCCCAACGGGTGGATGCACGCACCGTCAAGCGCGTGCCCTACGGCAGCTTGGCGCAAGCACGCAAGCTGTCGCAGCAACTGCGTGCACGCATTGCGGCCGCACGCCCGGCGCAAGAAGCGGCGGCGCTGCGGGCCATGGCCCGGTCGCCCGAAGTCTCGGCCTTGTGCCTGGACGTGCTGGGCGGCTTGATGCCCGCGCCCACGCCCATGGCCGCCCCCGTGGTCGACAAGGCCAAGGCCTGGGAGCACAAGCCGCCCCAATCCGGCAAGCCAGGCAAAGGGGGCCAGCAACGCAGCGGCAAAGGCTTTGCCAGCGCCTCTGGCAAGTCGGCCTTCAACCCCGCACGCAAAACCTCGTCGGGGCCAAAGCGCTGAAGCGGCAAGGCCGCCTCAGGCAGCCATCGGTCAGCGGATGCGCATGCCCGGCTGGGCGCCCGCCACGGGCTCCAGCACATAGATACCGGGCGTGCCCTTTTCATCGGCATGCGACGCGGCCAGCACCATGCCTTCGCTGACGCCGAACTTCATCTTGCGCGGCGCCAGGTTGGCCACCATGACGGTGTGCTTGCCGATCAGGTCTTCGGGCTTGTAGGCCTCTTTGATGCCTGAGAACACATTGCGCGTGCGACCCTCGCCCACGTCCAGCGTCAGGCGCAGCAGCTTGGTGCTGCCTTCCACGTGCTCGGCGTTCACGATCTTGGCGATGCGCAAGTCCACCTTGACGAAATCGTCGATGGTGATGGTGTCGGCAATCGCCTCGCCGCCGGGCTGCCCCAAGGCTGAGGCATCACCCTCGGGGGGCATGGGGACTGCACCCTTGTCACCACCGGGCCTGGGCGCCTCGACGACGGGCGCGGGTGGCGCCTCGAACAAAGCATCCAGCAACTTGGGGTCCACGCGCTGCATCAGGTGCTTGTAATCACCGATCACGTGCGCACCCAGCAAACGGCTGGCATCTGCCATATGCAGCGCATCGACCTTCAAGAAGGCCTCCACCTGGGTTACCAAGGCCGGCAAGACAGGCTTGAGGTAGATGCTCAACAGGCGGAAAGCCTCGATGCAGACCGAGCAAACCTCTTGCAGGCGGGCGTCCTGGCCCTCTTGCTTGGCCAGCTCCCAGGGCTTGTTGGCGTCAACGTATTCATTGACGCGGTCGGCCAACAGCATGATCTCGCGCAGCACCTTGCCCAGCTCACGCTGTTCGAACAGCTCGGCAATGGCGGTACGGCCTTCTTGCAACTGCGTCAGCAGGGCCTGGCCATCGGCGCCCAGGGTGGCGGCCAGCTGCCCACCAAAACGCTTGCTCAAGAAACCCGCCGCGCGGCTGGCGATGTTGATGTACTTGCCCACCAGGTCGCTGTTGACGCGGGCGGTGAAGTCGTCGCGGTTGAAGTCAACGTCTTCCACGTTGGCGTTGAGCTTGGCCGCGATGTAGTAGCGCAGCCACTCGGGGTTGAGGCCCAGGCTGAGGTACTTGAGCGGGTCCAGGCCCGTGCCACGGCTCTTGCTCATCTTCTCGCCGTTGTTCACGGTCATGAAGCCGTGCACATTGACTTGGTTGGGCAGCTTGCGGCCGCTGAACTTCAGCATCGCGGGCCAGAACAGGGTGTGGAAGTAGGTGATGTCCTTGCCGATGACGTGCACCTGCTCCTGTCTCTTCTACACATCT
>JAVLFO010000468.1:0-1748 GCA_046052805.1 Aquabacterium sp.
CCGCCTTGGTGCTCAACTGGATCGCCGCAGCGCAAGAGACGCCCTCGAACATCCATTGGCGCTTTGTGCCCCTGATGAACCCCGACGGCATGCTGGCGGCCAAGCCCACGCGCACCAATGCCCACGGGGTCGACCTCAACCGCAACTTCCCCACGCCCGGGTGGGACAAAGAGGCACCGACTTACTGGAGCCAGCGCACGAAAAACGACCCGCGCCGTTACCCCGGTCCCAAGCCCTTGTCAGAGCCCGAGTCGCGCTGGCTGCACGACGAGATGGAGCAGTGGAAGCCCAACCTGATCGTGTCGGTGCACGCGCCTTACGGCGTGCTCGACTTCGACGGCCCCACTGTGGCCCCGCAGCGCCTGGGTCGCCTGTACCTGGACCAGGTCGGGATCTTCCCCGGCAGCCTGGGCAACTACGGTGGGGTGCACAAGAAGGTGCCCGTGGTCACCATCGAGCTGCAAAGCGCCTTGCGCACCCCGCAAGAAGCCGAAATCCGCCAGATGTGGCTCGACCTGCTGCGCTGGACGGCCGAGCGCTTGGGTGCCAACTGAAGCGCCTGGGCCCGGCCTGAGCGTCAATGCGTGGGCGGTGCCGCCTGCGTGCTGGGCAGGGCCGACAAGATCGTCAGCAGGCGGTTGATCTGCAAGGGCTTGACCAGGTAGTGGCTGAAGCCCGTTTGCAGGGCCTTGGCGATGTGGTCGGGCAGGGCGTCGGCGCTCAGCGCAATCATCGGCAGGTTCTTGAAATCCGCTTGGGTGCGCAGGCGGCGGCACAGGTCCAGGCCGCTGCCATCGGGCAGGTTGATGTCGACCAGGGCCACGTCGGGGTGGGTGGCCTCGATGCTGGCCAGCCCTTCGGCGGCGGTCTCGGCCGAATACAAACGCACCTGCGGATAGGCCGCGAACATGGCCTCCACCAGGCTGCGGTTCAAGGCGTTGTCTTCGATGTGCACCACGCGCAGCGGGGGCAGCATCACGGCGGGCTCGTGGCTGCGGCCGGTGTTCAGGCGCAAGGCACCCGGCCCTTCAGCCAAAGGCAGGCGCAGGGCAAACACACTGCCGCGCCCCAAGGTGCTGGTCACGTCGATGCGGCCGTGCATCAGCTCGGCCAGACGCTGTGACACGGCCAGGCCCAGGCCGTTGCCGCTGGCGCCTTGCGCTGAGCTGTCCAGCCGTGTGAAGGGCTGGAACAGGCGGGGCAGGTCGCCTTGCTCGATGCCAAAGCCTTGATCGCGCACCTCGATGATGCCAATGCGCTCGTCGGGGGCCGCCCGGGCGCTGAGCCAGATCGTCGAGCCATGCGGGCTGAACTTGATGGCGTTGCTCATGAGGTTGAGCAAGATGGCGCGGGTGTGTTGAGGGTCGGCCCACACGGGCGGGCATTGGCAGTCGGTCACCACGGTGATGTCCATCGCCAGGGCGTCGTCTTCCAGGCAGGCGCGGATCTCGCGCAGCAGCAGGTTGAGGTCGACCCGTTGCGGGCGGATGCCCAGGGGCTTGTCGTCGAGCTTGGCGTATTCCAGGGCCTGGTCCAGCAGCGACAGCAGTTGTTGCCCTGCGGTGTGGATATGGCCAATTTGGCGGCGCTGGGGCTCTGGCAGTGAGGCGGCATCGGCCATGTCCAGCAGCTGCGTGAAGCCCAAAATGGCATTGAGCGGCGAGCGCATGCTGTGACTCATGCGCGAGAGGAAGTCCACCTTGGTGGCCAGGGCCACTTCGGCCTCCAGGCGTTTGGCGTGTTCGGTC
>JAVLFO010000469.1:0-2878 GCA_046052805.1 Aquabacterium sp.
CTACACTCGACTAGTCGTCGGCAGCGTCAGATGTGTATAAGAGACAGGTCCTATGGCGGTCAGCGCCAGATCCACTGGATGGAAATCTACGCCGGTGAAAAGTCCACCCGCGTTTACGGCCCCGACGTCTGGCTGCCCGAGGAAACGCTGCAAGTGCTGCGCGAATACGTGGTGTCGATCAAAGGTCCGCTGACGACGCCCGTCGGTGGCGGCATCCGTTCGTTGAACGTGGCATTGCGCCAAGAGCTGGACCTCTACGTCTGCCTGCGCCCCGTCACGTACTTCAAGGGCGTGCCTTCGCCCGTGAAGGAGCCACATAAGATTGACATGGTGATCTTCCGTGAGAACTCGGAAGACATTTACGCCGGCATCGAATTCGAAGCCCAAAGCGACAAGGCCAAGAAGCTCATCAAGTTCTTGCAAGAAGAGTTTGGGGTCAAAAAGATCCGCTTCCCAGAAACCTCGGGCATCGGCATCAAGCCGGTCTCGAAAGAGGGCACCGAGCGCCTGATGCGCAAGGCATTGCAGTACGCCATCGACAACGACAAGCCCAGCGTGACCATTGTCCACAAGGGCAACATCATGAAGTACACCGAAGGTGGCTTCCGTGACTGGTCGTACAGCCTGGCCCAAACCGAGTTTGGCGCGGAGCTGATCGACGGCGGCCCATGGTGCAAATTCAAGAACCCCAAGACGGGCAAAGACATCATCGTCAAAGACGCGATCGCTGACGCGTTTTTGCAGCAGATTTTGTTGCGCCCCGCTGAGTACAGCGTCATTGCGACGCTGAACCTCAACGGCGACTATATCTCTGACGCCTTGGCCGCGCAGGTCGGTGGCATTGGCATCGCGCCCGGTGCCAACTTGTCTGACAGTGTGGCCATGTTCGAGGCCACCCACGGCACAGCGCCTAAGTACGCAGGCAAGGACTACGTGAACCCAGGTTCAGAAATCCTGTCGGCCGAAATGATGCTGCGTCACATGGGCTGGTTTGAAGCGGCCGACTTGATCATCAGCTCGATGGAAAAATCGATCTTGAGCAAGAAGGTCACGTATGACTTCGCCCGCCTGTTGGATGGCGCGACCCAGGTGTCTTGCTCTGGCTTTGGTCAGGTCATGATCGACCACATGTGAACTGAATCGCTTCGGTCACAAAAAAGCCCGCTTTGAGCGGGCTTTTTCTTGGGTGGTGCACATTTCAGGTCACCATTGGCACAAGCTGCAAAGGTCAGTGAGGCAGGCTGTGCGACGCGCTTTGCATCTCAAGGAAATGCAGGTCTGACAAGGGGTCGTTTTGCGTCGGTTCAGTGCCATCGCCGACGGGCTGAATGTTTTGTGCCAGCATGCCCTTGGGGCCAGCCACCAGCTCGTAACTCACCTTGGAGCCTTGCTTGAGCGTGCGGAACCCGTCCATTTGAATGGCCGAGAAGTGGGCGAAGACATCGCCCCCTCCTTGGTCGGGTTCAATGAAACCAAATCCCTTGGCGTCGTTGAACCACTTGACTGTGCCAGTAGCCATGCTATCCCTCCTGTTAATTTGTACTCATTCTCCGAGGGGGCATGTGCTGTGTCAAGCAGGAGCATGTTACGAAATCGTGCGTTTGGCTGAGGGCACCTACCGCATGGTGGAAAATTTGGCTGCCAACCTTCCTTTTTGGCGGGTGAAGATGGCAATTCGCCCGTTGGCCCGTGATCCACTGAAAACCACGCGGACCACCGTGAAATTCCTGCCCTTGATATGGGTGCGGACACCCCAAGATGTCGAGACACGATCTAAGCTGCTCCCGTAGAATCTTTTTCATGACCCACACGTTCAACCCGATCATGTCGTCGATTCCGCCCAAGCCGGCGGATGACGGCCAGGGGGCAGCCGTTGCTGAAAAAGAAGAGCTTGCCCTTGAGCCTCCGAAGCTCTATCAAGTCGTGATGCTCAACGATGATTTCACGCCGATGGAGTTTGTTGTGTTTGCCCTGCAAGAGCATTTCAGGCATGACATCGAGTCGGCTACTCAGATCATGCTAAAAATCCACCACGAAGGCCGTGGTGTGTGCGGTGTCTATACCAAAGACGTCGCGGCCACCAAGGTCGAACTCGTTCTTGCCGCCGCCCGCCAAGCCGGGCACCCCCTGCAGTGCATTCTGGAGACCGCATGATTGCGCAAGAGTTGGAAGTGAGTTTGCACATGGCCTTCGTCGAGGCCCGTCAGCAACGCCACGAGTTCATCACCGTGGAACACCTGCTGTTGGCTTTGACGGACAACCCCTCTGCTTCCGAGGTGTTGAAGGCCAGCGCCGCCAACCTGGATGAGCTTCGCAAGAACCTGGACCAGTTTGTTCGAGACAACACGCCCACCGTTGGTGGCACCGATGAGGTCGACACGCAGCCTACGCTGGGCTTTCAGCGTGTGATCCAGCGCGCGATCATGCACGTGCAGTCCTCGGGTAGCGGCAAAAAAGAGGTGACCGGCGCTAACGTGCTGGTGGCCATTTTTGGTGAAAAAGACTCGCATGCGGTTTACTACCTGCACCAGCAGGGCGTGACCCGTCTGGATGTGGTGAACTTCATTGCCCACGGCATCCGCAAGGCGGATCCACCAGAGGCATCCAAGTCGTCATCCAACGAGCCAGGCGCTACCGAGGCCGACAAGGAAGAGGGCGAAGGCAAAGCGTCGGCACTGGAGCAGTACACCCAGAACCTCAACCAGTTGGCCCGTGACGGCAAGATCGACCCACTGATTGGGCGTGACACCGAAGTCGAGCGCGTGATCCAGGTTCTGTGCCGCCGGCGCAAAAACAACCCATTGTTGGTGGGTGAGGCTGGCGTGGGCAAGACCGCGATCGCTGAGGGGCTCGCATGGCGCATCACGCAAAAAGATGT
>JAVLFO010000470.1:0-1631 GCA_046052805.1 Aquabacterium sp.
CCAGGAACAGCAAAAGGCTTTGCTGGACCAAGCTTTCACCAAGCTCAAGGGCTTCGTTCTCACCAAGTGATTGAAACGCGCAGGCTGCTCGCGGTGGTGCCCATGTGCCCACTGCTAGAGCGCCGGCGCATCAGGAGATTCTCAAATGGCACTCATCGACGTCAAAGTCCCCCAACTCTCTGAATCCGTGGCCGAAGCCACTTTGTTGACCTGGAAGAAAAAGCCAGGCGAAGCCGTTGCGATGGATGAAATCCTCGTCGAAATCGAGACCGACAAGGTTGTGCTGGAAGTGCCTGCGCCTGCCGCTGGCGTGATGGCCCAGCTCGTCAAGAACGATGGCGCGACTTGCGTCTCTGACGAAGTCATCGCTCGCATTGACACGGAAGGCTCGACGGCCGTCAGCCCACTGCCCGTGAAGTCGGTGGAGTCCATCGGCGGTGCTGCGCCAGTCGCCGCCGCACCAGCACCTGCCGCCGCAGGCGGGTCCAAGGGCGACGTGGCCATGCCGGCTGCCGCCAAGCTGCTGGCCGACAACGGCCTGAGCACCTCGCAAGTGGCCGGCTCGGGCAAAGACGGCCGCGTGACCAAGGGCGACGTCCTGGCCGCTGTGGCCGGTGGCGCCAAGCCTGCCGTTGCGGTCGCTGCGCCTGCCATCCCAACCGGTGTGCCTGCCACCTCGCTGCCAGCTGTGCAGACACCAAGCACGCCCAACACGCTGGGTGAGCGTCCCGAGCAACGCGTGCCCATGAGCCGCCTGCGTGCCCGCGTGGCCGAGCGCTTGCTGCAATCGCAAGCCACCAACGCCATCCTGACCACGTTCAATGAAGTGAACATGGCGCCGGTGATGGAGATGCGCAAGAAGTTCCAGGAGAAGTTCGAAAAGGAACACGGCGTCAAGCTGGGTTTCATGAGCTTCTTCGTCAAGGCAGCGGTGCATGCGCTCAAGAAATACCCCGTGTTGAACGCCTCGGTGGATGGCAATGACATCGTCTACCACGGCTACTTCGACATCGGCGTGGCCGTGGGCTCGCCCCGTGGCCTGGTGGTGCCCGTGCTGCGCAACGTCGACCAAATGACGTTTGCAGAGATCGAAAAGAAGATCGCTGAATTTGGCGTGAAGGCCCGTGACGGCAAGCTGGGTCTGGACGACCTGACGGGCGGCACGTTCTCGATCTCCAACGGCGGCGTGTTCGGCTCGATGCTGTCGACCCCCATCATCAACCCGCCTCAAGCGGCCATCTTGGGCGTGCACGCCACCAAGGACCGCGCCGTGGTGGAAAACGGCCAGATCGTGATCCGTCCGATCAACTACCTGGCCATGTCGTACGACCACCGCATCATCGACGGCCGCGAAGCCGTGTTGGGCCTGGTCGCCATGAAGGAAGCGCTGGAAGACCCAGCCCGCTTGCTGTTCGACATTTGATCCCACCAAAACGTTTTTTGCGGCTGGGCGGACCTCACAAGGGTCTGCCCGGCGACTGCAAACCTGACACAGGAGACAACCATGTCCCAACAATTTGACGTCGTCGTGATCGGCGGCGGCCCTGGCGGTTATATCGCCGCCATCCGCGCGGCCCAGGTGGGCTTCACCACCGCTTGTATCGACGAGTGGACGAACGACAAGGGTGGCC
>JAVLFO010000471.1:0-5841 GCA_046052805.1 Aquabacterium sp.
AGGGCAGCAAGGATCGCTACTTCCAGGACACGACGAGCGAAGTCGAGAAGCTGGTGCCGGAAGGCATCGAAGGCCGCGTGCCGTACAAGGGTCCGATGGCGGCGATCGTGCACCAGATGATCGGCGGCAACGTCGCGACCGGCGAGGCCGCGCTGGCGCTGGTCGACGCCGGCGCCCACGCGGTCAAGGTCGGCATCGGCCCTGGCTCGATCTGCACCACGCGCATCGTGGCCGGTGTGGGTGTGCCCCAGATCATGGCCATCGACAGCGTTGCCACAGCCCTGCAAGGCACGGGCGTACCATTGATCGCCGACGGCGGCGTGCGCTACTCGGGCGACATCGCCAAGGCCGTGGCAACGCTGTCGATGGCCATGATCTGGGGCACGCCCACACATGCCACGATGCGCGTGGTGCAGATCGAGCCAGGGCCGATGCCGACCTTGACGCCGTCGGCGCCCGCCTCAACCAGCGCCAGGGCAGCTGCGCCCGTGGCTATGTTGCCGCCGATCACATCCACTTGCGGGAAGTTCTTTTTGACCCAGCGCACGCGCTCGATCACGCCGTGGCTGTGGCCGTGGGCGGTGTCCACCACCAGGGCGTCAACGCCAGCCCTGACCAGCAACTCAACGCGCTCTTCGGTGCCGTCACCCACACCGACCGCCGCACCAACGCGCAGCTTGCCGAATGGATCGCGCGCGGCGTTGGGGAAGTTGGTTTGCTTGGTGATGTCTTTGACGGTGAACACACCGCGCAGCTCATTGGCTTCGTTGATCATCAACACGCGCTCAAGCTTGTGCTTGTGCATCAAAGCCTTGGCTTCGGCCAGCGAGGCGCCATCGTTCACCGTGACCAGCCGCTCGCGGGGCGTCATGATCTCGCGGACGGGCACATCCAGGCGCGTCTCGAAGCGCAAGTCGCGCCCCGTGACGATGCCAACCACCTTGCCGTTGTCGACCACCGGGAAACCGGAGATGCCGTGTTGGCGAGACAGCTCGATCACGTCGCGCACTTGCACGTCGGACGAAATGGTGATGGGGTCGCGCAACACACCCGACTCGTAGCGCTTGACGCGCGCCACCTCGGCAGCCTGCTGCTTGGCAGACAGGTTTTTGTGGATGATCCCAATGCCGCCTTCCTGAGCGATCGCGATCGCCAGGCGGGCTTCTGTCACGGTGTCCATGGCGGCGGACACGAGTGGCAGATTCAATTGGATGTTGCGAGAAAGACGGGTGGCCAGCGAAGTGTCACGGGGCAACACTTGAGAATACGCGGGCACCAACAACACGTCGTCAAACGTGAGGGCTTTACCAAGCAGGCGCATGAACGGGCTCCAGACGCAAAAGCGGATTATACGCACAGCAACGCCCCGTTATGAAACAGGGAAGATGCCGGGACGAATTCGCACATTCGACCCGGGGGCCGCTCGGTGTGCGGGCTAAACTGCGCCGCATGACCCAAGCGCCCCATTCATCCGCATCGTGGAAGCTTGGCCTGACCCTGCTGGGCCTGGCCATGTTGAGCTCATCTGCCCTGGCTGCAACCCAATGGAAGTGGCGAGACGCCAGCGGCGCGGTGCAATACAGCGACCGCCCTCCCCCGGCAGGTACGCCCGAAGCGAGCATCCTGAGCCGCCCAGCCGCAGCCGTCCGCCAGGCGCAAAAGGCCGCCACGGATGCAGCCGCATCTGCCGCCAGCGCAGCGGCCAGCATGGCGACCCCGTCTGGCAAGGCGCAAGACCCAGAACTGGAAGCCCGCCGTCGCAAGACCGAAGATGACAAGCGCGCCCAAGCCAAGGCCGAAGAAGACAAACAAGCCAAGGTCAAAGCTGAGAACTGCCAACGCGCCCGCAGCTACCAGCGCACACTGGCAGACGGCATCCGCATTGCGCGCACCAATGACAAGGGTGAGCGTGAAATTTTGGACGACAAGGGACGGGCTGACGAAGCCAAGCGGGCCCAAGAAATCATCCAATCGAGCTGCGGCAAATAAGCAAAGGCCTCGCGCGCAAACTCAACGCTGCGACTGCAGCAGCTTGCGTTTGGCCTCGGTGGCCGCACGCCCTCCGTTGGCCTTGTAGCGCACACGCCGGGCCTCTTTGGGGTCAACGATCAGGCCGCGCACCAGTTCGATGCGATCGTGGTCACGCAAGACATGGCCCGGCTTTTCACGCCGGCCCCACACCCCCACGGACCAAACGCCTGACTCCAGCGAGCTCATGCACAGCTCGGGGCGGGCTTGCAACACACCGCTCAGCAACAAAGCCTGCTTGATGGTGCAACCCGCTGCCACCGTCAGTTGCCACTGCTGTATCTCGCGCGGAGCCCAGCCCACCACGATATCGATCAACAGGGTGGGTTCAGCGGGGGCCATGTACTTGCTCAGCCCGCTTGACGAAGGCCTCGATGAAGGTATTGGCGATGCGGTCAAACACCGGGCTGACAACCAAGGCCAAGGCCCGACTGGCAAAGGCGTAGCTCAAAGCAAATTCAACCTTGCAAGCCGCAGCATCCAAAGGGTCGGCCTGGGGGTCTGCCGCTTGCCCGGGCTTGTTCAGCGGCGTGAAGGTCCATGTGCCTTCGAGCTTTGAGAATGGGCCATCCACCAATTGCATGCTGACCTTGCGGCCAACCTCATGCATGTTGCGCGTAGTGAATGCCTGATGCACACCCGCAAAGGCGATGTGCACGCGGGCGGTTACCCCGTCATCGTGCTGCGAAAGGACCTCGGCACGGTCGCACCAAGGCAGGAATTGAGGGTAGGCTTGAACATCGGTGACCAACCCGTACATTTCACGGGGTGAGTACCAAAGCAAGACAGACTTTTGAACGTGCTTCATAGAATGTCGTTATTTTAGAGATGCCGGCGGCCTGCCGCGCCAGAACATGTCCATCGCAGAAAACAGAAAAGCCCATTTCAACTACCACATCGAAGAACGCTTTGAAGCGGGCGTGGTGCTGGAAGGCTGGGAAGTCAAGGCCATCCGCGAAGGACAAGTGCAGTTGACCGATGGTTATGTGGTGGTCAAAGACGGCGAATTGTTTTTGATCGGACTGCGCATCAACGCCTTGCGATCAGCTTCTACGCACATCAGCCCCGATGCCGACCGGACCAAGAAGCTGCTGATGAAGCGCGCCGAAATCCGTCGCCTCATTGGCAAGACCGAGCAAAAAGGCTACACCATCGTCCCGCTGAACCTGCACTTCAAGGGCAGTTATGTGAAGGCCGACATCGCATTGGCCAAGGGCAAAGCCGAGCACGACAAGCGCAACACCATCAAAGACCGTGATTGGGAGCGCGAGCAGGGGCGCTTGATGCGCCACAAGGTGTCGTCCAAAACGCGCGACTGATCGAACAGCTCACCCAGCCCAGCCAGTTCAGTTCAGCGCAGCCAAGGCTTGATCGATGTCGGCCAGCAAATCGGTCACGTCTTCCAGGCCAATGGCAAAGCGGACCAGGGTGTCTTGCGATGCCGCGAAGGGGCCGTATTGGCGCATGCCACGCAAGGCGTAGGGCATCACCAGGCTGACCGGCCCGCCCCATGAGTAGCCGATGCGAAAGCGCTGGAGCGCATCGACAAAGGCGTTGACCTTGGCGCGCGGGTGCTTGTTGGCCGACAAAACGACCGACACCAGGCCACCAGCGTGTCGTGCCACGCGCGACCAGGCTTCGTGGCTCGGTGAGCCCGGCAAAGCGGGGTGCAGCACCTGATCGAACTCAGGGCGCTGGCTCAACCACGCGGCCACTTGTCGCGTGGCGGCATCGTGGGCGGCATAGCGCAAGGCCAGGCTGGGCAAGCCACGCAACAGGGCTTCGGCGTCGTTGGCGGCCACGCCCAACCCCAGGCGCATGTGGGTGAGCTTGAGCTTGAGGTGCAAGGCTTCGTCGCGTGTCACCACCGAGCCCATCAGCACGTCGGCGCCACCCGAGGGGTACTTGGTCAAAGCATGAACGCTGATGTCGACGCCACGGGTGTCGGTGGGCGATGGCACGGCCAGCTCGAAGGGGTTGAACGCCAGGCCCGCACCCCAGGTGTTGTCCAGGGCCACCACTGTTTTGGGATGCTGGCGAGCCACAGACAGCAGCGCAGGCAGGTCCGGAAACTCCAGGGTGACGGACCCGGGCGCCTCCAGCCAGACCAATCGGGTGCGCTCGTTGAGCTGCGTGGCCAGCGAGGCCGGGTCCATGGGGTCGTAAACACGGTGCGTGATGCCCCAATGGGCCAGTTCAACGCGGGTGAAGTCCCGGTTCGGCCCGTAGGCGTTGTCGGGCAGCAGCACCTCGTCACCGGCCTTGAGCAAGGCCTGCGCCACCAGGGCCAGTGCGGCCAAGCCGGACGGCGCTAATAGGGTTTGCAGGCCGCCTTCCAGGCTCGCCAGACGCTCTTCCAGAATGAAGGTGGTCGGGGTGCCGTGCAGGCCGTAGGTGTAGCCCGTTTTGTCTTTCCACTCCCGGCTGTGCAACTCTGCGGTGTTGGCAAAGAACACGGTGGAGGCCTTGAAAACACCCGGCGCAACCGACTGAAAACCGGCCGGCGGCTGATACGGGTGATGGATCAGTTCGGTGGCGCGTTGCGCCAATGTGGGCACGAGAGGCTGTTCAGGCTGGGTCATGCGCCGATGCTAACGCAGGCGATTCAAGCGCCCAGCCAGGCCTGGGTCTCGGCCCACGTGGCGGGCTGACAGCCATCGCGCTGTACGTTGATGGCCGCAGCGGCCATGGCGTGGCGCAACGCAGCCTCTAAATCGGCTGGGGCCAGGTCATTGAGCGCGTCAGCCGCCAGTTGCTTTGATTGCGCCAGCCAGGCCAGCAGCCCGGCTTGGAAGCAGTCGCCCGCACCCACGGTGTCTTTGACCTCGACCGCGGCCGGGATCGGCAACTGCACATGGGCCTGCCGGGTGGCCAGCATCGCGCCTTGTGCCCCCAGCGTCAGGGCAACCAGCTGGGTCATGGGGTTGCGCAAGACCCGGTCAGCCACCTCCAGCAGCGTCTGGTCTTGCCAACCCAACGCGGTGATGTCTTCGTCGCTGAGCTTGACGATCTGGGCCATGCCCATGGCTTGCTGAACCGCCTCAACGTAGGCCTGACGCTCGCTGGCGTTGCCACCCACAACCACCATGCGCAGGTTCGCATCCACCGACACCACCGCGCCGCGCAACTGCGCCGCGATGAGCACGGCACGGGTCTTGGGCCAGTCTCCAGGCACCAAAGCCAAACCACCCGTGTGAATCAAGGGCAAGGCGGCAGGCAGACGCGCGATCAGGTCGTCGGCCGTGCCGTCGCGGTCGGCCACGTGCTGACGATGGAAGGTGTAGTTAGGGACTCCGCCCTCGCCCATCGACACCACGGCCAAAGACGTCGGGCACGCGCTGCGCTTGCCTTGGCCCAGGTCGACGCCATCGCGGGTGAGCCGCTGCGCGAATCGCGCACCGAAGGTGTCCGTCGACAAGGGGTTGAGGTAGCGGATGCACTGCCCCTGCAAGGCCATGGCGCGCGTGAAGTTGCAGACCGAGCCGCCCAGGCAAGGCTCATAGCGGCCATCTGGGTGTTCGATCAAATCGACCAGGGCCTCGCCAACGGCAGCAAACATGCGATCTCCATCACGGTGTTGTGAATGGCTTGCAGTGTGCCCACGGCACATCAGGGTCGGTACTAGGGTTTGTCATAAATAAAACGCATTGATTTATTAATGAATCGTTCAGATACTTCAATCCGCCGGCCCCAACGCACGGCGCTGACAGACAACACAACCACTTGACCGAGGAAGATGAACATGTCGATCGCTCGCACGCTTGCTGTTTCCCTGAGCGCAGTTGCGCTGGCCTCTTTGAGCCTGGTGGCTCA
>JAVLFO010000472.1:0-4302 GCA_046052805.1 Aquabacterium sp.
CTGCCACGCACGACCACGCACCAATCAGGAGAAAAACACATGCTGTCTACACGTTGGCTCTGGCGAGCCGGTCGTCAAATGGGCGCCGCAGCGCTGCTGGTGGCCTTGTCGGGTGCCTTGGGCCTGCCCACGGCATGGTGCGGTCAAGCCGGCCAGGTGCAGGCGGCCACCCTGGAAGGCCAAGCTTTCGACAACACCACGGTGCTGTCTGACCGCACGCTCAGACTCAATGGCTTGGGCTTGCGCGGCGTGGCCTGGATCAAGGCTTTCGTGGCCGGCCTGTATGTGGCCGCGCCCAGCAAGGACGCCAGTCAGATTCTGGCCATGCAAGGCCCGAAGCGCCTGCGCTTGAAAATCATGCTGCAAGCGCCCAGCCACGAGCTGACCAAGTCGCTGACGGGCCGCATCGAAGATCACGAGCCCGAGACCGTGCGTGCGCAACTGGGTGACCGGCTCAAGCGCCTGGCCAGCCAGATCGACGCCATCGGTGATCTGCACCCCGGCGACACGCTCGACCTCGATTTCTTGCCAGACCAAGGCATCAGCCTGCGCCTCAACGACAAGGTGATCGGCACCCCAGTGGCTGGCGATGACCTGTACCGCGCGGTGCTGAAGATTTTTGTCGGCGAGCACCCGGTCGACAAGCGCATGCGCGAAGGCCTGCTGCGTGGCGGCGTCTAAGCCAATCGATAAGGCGTCGCTGCTGACGAGCCCGGTCTCCGATCCACACCTCGATGCGTTTGTCGACGCCTTGTGGCTCGAAGATGGCCTGAGCCGAAACACCTTGTCGGCCTACCGGCGCGACCTGCAGGGTCTGGCCGACTGGATGGGCGCGCAGCGCTCCGGGCACACGTTGGTGCAGGCCAAAGACCTTGATTTGCTGGGCTATGTGAGCGACCGCCATGCGCATACCAAACCGGCCACGGCCGGGCGTCGCTTGAGCGTGTTCAAACGGTTTTTCAGGTGGGCGGTGCGGCAGGGGCTTTGCACGCAAGACCCAACCGTGCGCATGGACGCCCCCAAACCTCAAATGCGTTTGCCAGGGACTTTGTCTGAGGCGCAGGTGGAGGCCTTGCTCGCTGCGCCCGACACCGACGAGGCCTTGGGCTTGCGCGACCGCGCCATGCTCGAAGTTTTGTATGCCAGCGGCTTACGGGTGTCTGAGCTGGTCGAGCTGCAACTGATCCATGTGGGCCTGAACGAGGGCGTGTTGCGCGTCATGGGCAAGGGCAGCAAAGAGCGCTTGGTGCCTTTTGGCGCCGAGGCCGGCGAATGGCTGCAGCGCTATCTGACGCAATCGCGGCCGCAGATTTTGTCGGGGCAGCTCAGCGACGCCATGTTCGTCACGGCGCGGGGCGGCCCCATGACGCGCCAGATGTTCTGGAAGCTGATCAAAAAGCACGCCCTGATGGCCGGCATCTCGCAGCCCCTGTCGCCGCACACTTTGCGCCATGCCTTCGCCACCCACTTGCTCAACCACGGCGCCGACCTGCGCGTGGTGCAAATGCTGCTAGGCCACGCCGACATCTCGACCACCCAGGTCTACACACACGTGGCCCGCGAGCGCTTGCGCGCCTTGCACGCCCAACACCACCCGAGGGGTTGATCTGGCCTTTGCGGGGCGGGCGAGCAGCTCAGTCTTGACCGAGCAAGAACGCCATCTCGGCATCGGTGAAACCCGCTGCTTTGCGCGCGGCCTCGTTGTAGGGCGGACGCATGCGGGGCGCGTCGTATTGTTTGACCAGTTGCGGGTACAGGCCGACCGCATCTAACTGACGCAGCTGGCACAGGTGGTGGAACCAGCGGTTGCCGATCGCCACGTGCCCGATTTCATCGCGCAAGATCACATCCAGGATCTCGACGGCGCGCAGATCGCCCGCCTTGGTCAGCTTGGCTTGGATCAAGGGCGTGGCGTCCAGGCCGCGCGCCTCCAGCGTGCGGGGCACCAGCGCCATGCGGGCCAGCGGGTCCAGGCAGGTCTTCTCGCACATGTACCAAAGGCCATCGTGGGCCTCGAAGTCGCCGTAATCAAAGCCCATGCTTTGCAGGTGATCCCGCAGCAGGCCAAAGTGCAAGGCCTCTTCGCTGGCCACTTGCAGCCAGTCTCGGTAGTAGGCCACGGGCATGCCTTCGAAGCGCCAGACCGCGTCCAGCGCCAAGTTGATGGCGTTGAACTCGATGTGGCAAATCGCATGCAGCAGGGCCGCGCGGCCGTCGTGCGTGAAAGGCGAGCGGGGTGGCACGGCCGTGGCCGGCACCAACACGGGCTTGGCCGGGCGGCCGGGCATGCGCCCTTCGTCTTCTGGAGGCAAGCTGATGCGCTCTGTGGCCTGCTCGGGGCTCAGGCCATGGGCATCAAACTGCAAAAACAGCGCGCGTGCTTGTTCTGCCTTGGCGGCAGGATCAGGGCACAGCAGGGCCTGCAGGGCGCGGTGTCGCAAACTCATGCCGCCATTGTGCCGGCAGGCGCCACCCAAGGCCGGATGGCGCTCACTCGGCCCAGACCACCCAGCCCATGTGCGATGACACAAGGATCAAGATGCCGAACGCGATGCGGTACCATGCAAAGGGCTTGAAGTCGTGGCTGGACACGTATTTGATCAACCAGCGAACGCACACCCAGGCTGACAAAAAGGCAAACACGAGCCCGACGCTGAACAGTGGCAGATCGTCAACAGACAGCAAAGCGCGTTCTTTATAAAGGCTGTAAACGCCGGCACCCACCAGGGTCGGGATGCCCAAAAAGAAGCTGAAGTCGGTGGCGGCCTTGCGCGAGAGGCCCAGCGCCATGCCGCCAATGATGGTCGAGCCCGAACGGCTGGTGCCAGGCACCAGTGCAAGACACTGGATGAAGCCGACCTTGATGGCGTCCATCAGGCTCATGTCGTCCACGGTCTCCACGCGTTGGTATGGACGCTTGGCGGCAAAGTGTTCGGCGATCAAGATGATGAAGCCGCCCAAGATGAAGGTAGTCGCCACCACCTCGGCGTTGAACAGGTGCGCTTTGACGAGCTTGCCAAACGCCAGGCCCAGCACCACCGCCGGCAAAAATCCCACAAACACATTCAGCGCAAAGCGCTGGGCCTTGGGCTGCGATGCCAAGCCGCTGACGGTGTCTTTGATGCGCTGCCAATACACCATGATCACGGCGAAGATGGCGCCGGTCTGGATGGCGATTTCAAACACCTTGGCTTTGTCGGACCCGGTGGCGCGCGCGAAGTCGAGCAGCGAGTCGGCCAGGATCAGGTGTCCGGTGCTGGAAATGGGCAGGAACTCGGTGAGGCCCTCCACAATGCCCATCAGGGCAGCTTTGACAAACAGCAGGATGTCCACAATGAACCCTCTTTGAATTGGCCGACGGGGCATCTTAGGCGAGCCCGGACTGGGGATTGCCCTGTGCATCCCCAAGGACAGGGGGTCTTGTCTACACTGCGCCACATGCCTGCAGACTTCACGACATCTTTACCTCATGCGCCAGCGTCGCCGGACCCGGCTGCGTGGGTGAACCGCTTTGCCACACTGAGCGAACGCTTGCGGACCGACTTGGGCGTGCCGCTGGGCAAAGCCTTGCTGGGCGAGCCTGTGCCCGAGCCACGCTGGGTCGCCATCAACCACGCGTTGGCCGCTCAATGTGGTCTGCCCAGCGCGCTTTGGGATGCGCCTGGCGCCAGCAGCGACGAAACCTCCGCCTTGGACGTGTTCAGCGGCAACGCCATCTGGCCCGGCATGCGCCCGATGGCCAGCGTCTACAGCGGACACCAGTTTGGCCAATGGGCGGGGCAGCTCGGTGACGGGCGCGCTTTGTTGTTGGGCGAAGTCGACACGCCCATGGGGCCGCAAGAGCTGCAGCTCAAAGGGGCAGGGCCCACGCCTTACTCGCGACGCGGCGATGGCCGCGCTGTGTTGCGCTCGTCGATTCGCGAGTACCTGTGCAGCGAGGCCATGCACGGCCTGGGCATCCCCACCACGCGGGCGCTGTGCCTCACCGCCTCGCCCCTGCCGGTGCGGCGTGAAGGCTATGAAACGGCGGCTGTGGTGACCCGCGTGGCGCCCAGCTTCATCCGCTTTGGGCATTTCGAGCACTTCGCCCACAGTGGGCGTGACGGACACCACCAAGCACTGCAGGCTTTGGTCGACTTCGTGGTCACGCACCATTACCCGGCACTCGACGATGCGCCCAACCGCGCCTTGGCCTTGCTAGGCGCGGTGGTCGAGCGCACCGCGCACCTGATGGCCGATTGGCAGGCGGTGGGCTTTTGCCACGGCGTCATGAACACCGACAACATGTCGATTCCTGTCTCT
>JAVLFO010000473.1:0-3910 GCA_046052805.1 Aquabacterium sp.
AGATGTGTATAAGAGACAGAGGTGGCTGTGGCTGATGAGGATGTGGTCGATGCGGGCCAGCTCGTCCAGGCGCAACTCGCCCACACCGCTGCCCGCGTCGATCAGGATGTCGTCGTCCAGCAAAAAAGCCGTGGTGTGGCAGCGGGCCGCAATCGACCCCGAACAACCCAACACACGGATCATGGCGATGGCCTCACTCAGGCCTGGACGAATTGCATTTGGGTGCCGGCCAGCTCGATCACGTCACCGGTCTTGAGGTGCACCGGGTCGCCTTCAACCACGTGGCCGTTCACGGTGGGGCGCGCACCGCCCTCGACGTGCGCAAACACATAGCCACCAGGGCGTTTGGTGATGGAGGCCACCTGCACGCCCGGTTTGCCCACCGTGGTGACCACTTTGGTCAGGGCCACTTCTCTGCCGGCTGCCGCGCCGTTGAGCACCTTGATGGACGCTGGCGACTGAGGTGCGAGCGAGCCGAAACCGGTGCCCAAACTGCCGCCCAGCGTGTGACCAAACCCAGCACCGGGGCCGCCCACCGAGGCGCCGCCTTGGGCCGATGACATCGACGTGGGCAAGGGGGTGCCAGGTCGCATGATCATGGTTTTTTCGTAGTCAGAGCCCTCGTCGACCAGGTACTTGATCTTGTACTTGCCGATTTCGACGGTGTCGTTGTGCGAGAGCAGCTGCTTTTTGACAGCCTTACCGTTGATGTACGTGCCGTTGGTGCTGTTGAGATCTTCGATGAACACATCGGTGCCCACCAGTGCCAGCACTGCGTGCTCGCCACTGACCGCCAGGTTGTCAATCACGATGTCGTTGTATGGGCGGCGGCCAAGGGAGGTCTTGTCCTTGGTGATTTGGACCTCCTTGATGACGACGCCGTCGAGCGAGACAACCAGCTTTCCCATGCAGAACCTCTCGGTATTGATCTTTTTTGATTGACGTTCAGCTTGCGCCGCCCAGGCGCCTGAAAGGCCACCATGAACGCGGCGCCGGTTCTGCCACTCCCTGGGCACGCACCAGCACAACGGCAATATTATCCCGTCCGCCGGCCTCGTTGGCTGCTGCCACCAGCGCGGCGCCCATGTCGGGCAGGCCGTCGGCGGCATGGGCTTGCATGACGTCGGCGATCTGGCTGTCACGCAGCATGTCAGACAGACCGTCAGAGCACAACAGATAGATGTCGCCCGACTGGATGTCGTGCAGGTGGGTTTCCATGAGCACCATGTCCTCTACGCCCAAAGCCCGGGTCACCAGGTTCTTGTTGGCCGCATAAAGCGCCTGTTCAGGCGTGAGGATGCCAGCGTCGATCTGTTCTTGCAGTAACGAATGGTCTTTGGTGATTTGCTGCAACTGGCCGTCGCGCCAGCGGTAGCCCCGCGAGTCGCCGATGTGGCCCAGCAGCAAGCGCCCCGAACGGAACACCGCCAGCACCAGCGTCGTGCCCATGCCCGCGTACATCGGATTGGAATTGGCGGCACTGAAGATGGCGTGGTTGGCGTTGTCCACGCAAATGTCCATGGCACGCTTGACGTCGCCGTCGCTGGCGTTGGTCGAAGCCTCTTGCAACCAGCGGCCCAGCTCGGCCTTGATGAAGTCGCAGGCCATGCCACTGGCCACCTCGCCTGCGGCGTAGCCCCCCATGCCGTCGGCCAGCACGGCAATGGCGCAGGGCTCGTCCAAGGCGATGGCGTCTTCGTTGTTGGTGCGCACGCGCCCGGTGTCGGTTTGACTGAAGAACTCAAAGTCCATGGGCTGATTGTCGCTTTGTTTTGATCAAGACCGGTGGGCGGACATGCCAGGCGCAAGGCTGCCAAATCACCCCAACGGGATGTCTGCCGAGGCGAGCGCCGCCTCGACAGCACGCAAGTCATCGGCCATTTGCTGACCGTTGGCATAGCGGGTCTGGGGGTGTTTCTCAAGAGACAGCGCCACAATGTCGCCCAGCGCGGCAGGCAGGTCGGGCCGCAAATCGCACACATTAGGGGCGGTTTCACGACCAATGGCGCGCATCAAGGCTGCCATGGAGTCGTTGCGATATGGCAACTGCCCGGTCAGCAGCTGGAACATGGTCACCCCCAGCGAATACAGGTCGCTGCGGCCGTCAATGGCCTGACCCGAGAGCTGTTCAGGCGACATGAAGGTGGGCGTGCCCAAGACCACGCCGGTACGGGTGCGAGTGGCATCGGCCACACGGGCCACGCCGAAGTCCATGACTTTGACGCTGCCTCGGGGCAAATTGATCATGACATTGGCCGGCTTGATGTCGCGGTGCGTCACGCCACGGGTGTGCGCGTAAGCCAGCGCGTCGGCCACGCGGGCCAAGATGGGCAGCAGCTGGCGTAAAGGGAGCAAGGTGGCCGCTTGGATGTGCTGGCTGAGGTCCACGCCCTCGACCAGTTCCATGGCGATGTAGGCCATGCCGTTGGTCTCGCCCGCATCGATGATGCTGACGATGTCTGGGTGGTGCAAGCGACCGGCCATCTCGGCCTCGCGCAAAAAGCGACCTCGCGCCTCGGCCAGCTCGGCTCCGCTGAATTCTTGCGCCAAAGCCATGGTTTTGAGCGCCACTTTTCGGTCGGTCGCAGCGTCGTGACCCATGTAGACCGCGCCCATGGCGCCTTTGCCGATTTGCCCCTCAACCACATAGGGCCCCAACTGCCCTTGATTGACTTCCGGCATGACACGCGGCGGCACCGTGCCCCAGGTGTTGACCGTGGCCGACTGCGCCAGCCCCCGCGCGCGCATCAGGCGGGTCTTGACCTCACGCCATTGAGGCGAGATGTCGGCCATGTGTTCGTAGACATCTCGGGCGCAGTCGTACCGGGACTCGCGCTCAAAGGCCAGGGCTATGCGCTCCAGCGTTTCCAGTGCCGCCTCGCGGTGCGCCGCCTCGGGGAAAAAGCCTTGCAAGGTGCTCCAAGCCTGGTCGATGGGGCCATCACCGAGGGCCGACAAGGCGCGGTGGATGCGGTGCAGGCCTGCGGCATCGTCCGAGCGGGCCGAGGCATCGATGTCGTCTAAAGGTTGAGGCACCGTGGTCGGTGCGAAGTCGTCGTGAAAGACCGAAGACAGGCTCGAAGGGAATGCCGAGTCGCGCTTGCGGGTGGGGTTGGCGCTGTAGGCGTTGTTGGGAACGTCGGCATAAGACGAGTCGCCATCTGTGTCAGAGGCCCGCCCCGAATCGAGGTCCTCGAACCAGCTGTCCGTCTGACCACCCTGCGGCGCGGTGTTGACGAAGTCGGCGCGCGTGGGCACGAAGCCCGGTCGCGGCAGCGCCGCGCGCCTGCGCTGGCGCGCCATCCACCACAAAAGCATGCCACCTAGCAAAAGCAAAGCAGCGATCAACAACAAGGGTAGCGCGGCAAGCAAGGCGTGAGGCATGGACAGCAGCCAATCCGCTCAATGCGCAGATGGGGCTTGGCGCCGGGCCAGCAAGGTGCCGAGCGCCAGCACGACCAACGCGCCCACAACGGCAGCCACCGTGTGGTTCCAGTCGTTGGCAGGCAGGTAGGGTGCCAAGGCCGGATCGGTCACAGCCAGGCCGCCAGCAATCCAGCCCAAGAGCATGCCGCCGACCGTGATGATGATGGGGAAGCGGTCCATCAGCTTGAGGACCAGGCTGCTGCCCCACACGATGATGGGGATGCTGACCAGCAGGCCAAAGATGACCAAAGGCATTTGATGGTCTTCGTGACCCGCGCCCTGAGCGGCACCGGCGATGCCGATGACGTTGTCGACGCTCATGACGAAGTCGGCGACGATGATGGTTTTGATGGCCCCGAGCAGTTTGTCGCTGCCCTGGAGGTCGCCATGTCCATCGTCATCAGGCACCAAGAGCTTGATGCCGATCCAGAACAACAGCACGGCGCCCACCAGCTTGAGGTAGGGCAGCTTGAGCAGCGACATG
>JAVLFO010000474.1:0-3147 GCA_046052805.1 Aquabacterium sp.
GTTTGCGCACATGCACCGGCAGGAAAAAGTTCGGCTGGTAGCCCGTGTAGTTGAAGGTGCCGCGCTTGTCGCCAGGCTCCAGCTCCCAGATGCGCGACAGCAAGCTGTTCGAGGCCTGTGCCGCCACCGGCACTTCGGCCGCCCCGCTGGCCAATGCCACGCTGGCGGCCTCTTGCGGCTTGACCAAAGGTGACGCCGGCACCTCCAAGATGCCGCTGCGCACCGACAGCTTGTCATAGCAAGCCAGCCGATCAGGGTCTTTGGTGATGCCTGCGCACTCCCGCAGGTCCACAGAAGACTGCGCATGCCCCTGGAGGCACGACAGGCTCAAGCCCAAGGCCACAGCAATCGGACTTCGACGCAAAGCGAGAAACGCTGACATGGTCAAGTCCCTTTCAAAGAACAGCCCCAGCTTGCCACATTGCGGCGCGGAAACAACCTGCCCCCGGCAAAAGCGATACGCTCGCGGCTCACACGCTTGAAGCGGAGCCCCCACCGTGCTGAATTGGTTCGAGAAACGCGTCCACCCTTTTCCGGATACCCCCCCTGCCAGCCCGCCTCAGGGCTTCCTGCCCTTTGTGTGGGTCGCCACCCAAGGCGTGCGCGGCCACATCGTGGCCATGACCACGCTGACCGCCGCTATCGGGGCCTTCGAGGCGCTGCTGTTCAGCATGCTGGGCAACATCGTCGATTGGCTGAGCAAGGCGCAGCCATCGCAGCTGTGGGCGCAGTCCAAGCACCAACTGCTGCTGCTCGCCCTCATCTTGTTGGCGAGCCCTTTGGCCGTATGGCTGCAAACGCTGATCAAGCACCAGAGCCTGGCAGGCAACTTCCCCATGAAGCTGCGCTGGCAGTTTCACCGGCACATGCTGGGGCAAAGCATGGGCTTTTACCAAGACGAGTTCGCCGGGCGCGTGGCGGCCAAGGTCATGCAGACGGCGCTGGCCGTTCGCGATTGCTGCTTCACGGTGTGCGACATCTTGATCTTTGTGATGATCTATTTCGTCACCATGACCGCGGTGGTGGGCCACTTCGATGGATGGCTGGTGCTGCCCTTCCTGGGCTGGCTCGCGCTGTACGCCACGGCTGTGACCTTCTTCGTGCCGCGCCTGAGCCGCATGGCACGCGCCCAGGCCGACGCCCGCTCGCTCATGACGGGCCGCATCACCGATGCGTACACCAACATCGCCACGGTCAAGCTGTTCTCGCACGCCAACCGCGAGGCAGGCTACGCGCGCCAAGCCATGCAAGATTTTTTGCGCTCGGTGTATGGCCAGATGCGCCTGGTGAGCTGGTTTGAGCTGACCAACCACACGCTGAGCATGCTGTTGATCATGTCCACGGCCGGCGTGGCCCTGTGGCTGTGGATGCAAGGTTTGGTGGGCATTGGCGCGGTGGCAGCGGCCACGGCCATGGCGCTGCGCCTGAACGGCATCTCACACTGGATGATGTGGGAGATGGCTGGCCTGTTCGAAAACATCGGCACCGTGCAAGACGGCATCAACACGCTCTCGCGGCCCCACAGCGTGGTCGATGCGCCGGGCGCAACGGCGTTGCGCGTCCCGCACGGCGACATCCGCTTTGAAAACGTCGACTTCCATTACGGTGGCCAACGCACGGTGATTGAAGGCCTGAACCTGCACATCAGGCCAGGTGAAAAAATCGGGCTGGTCGGGCGCTCGGGGTCGGGCAAGTCCACCATCGTCAACCTGCTGCTGCGCTTTCATGACATCGAGCAGGGCCGCGTGCTGATCGATGGACAAGACATCCGCCAAGTCACACAAGACAGCCTGCGCGAGCACATCGGCATGGTCACGCAAGACACCTCGCTGCTGCACCGCTCGGTGCGCGACAACGTGGTGTACGGCCGCCCCGATGCCAGCGACGCCGACATGACCGAAGCGGCCCGCAAAGCCGAGGCACTCGACTTCATCGAGACCCTGGTGGACGCCAAGGGGCGCACCGGCTTTGACGCGCACGTCGGCGAGCGCGGCGTCAAGCTGTCGGGCGGGCAGCGCCAGCGCATCGCCATTGCCCGCGTGATGCTCAAAGACGCGCCCATTTTGTTGTTGGACGAGGCCACGAGCGCGCTCGACTCGGAGGTCGAAGCGGCCATCCAGGCCAGTCTGTACCGCCTCATGGAGGGCAAGACGGTGGTGGCCATTGCGCACCGCTTATCGACCATCGCGGCCATGGACCGCCTGATCGTGCTCGACCAGGGCCGCATCGTGGAGCAAGGCTCACATGCTGAACTGCTGGACCAAGGGGGCTTGTATGCGCGCCTGTGGGCTCACCAAAGCGGCGGCTTCCTGGGCGAGGAAGCCGGCGACGAGAGCGACCAGAGCCAAGCGGCGTGAGCCGCTGTTGGCGCTGAACCTTCACCAGGGAAGCGTCTGCCCCAGGTAATCGATGAAGCCGCCGCTGTGCTGGCTGGCGTCCAGGTTGTCGATCACGGCCAGCAAGCGAGCGGCTGCTTGCGCCGGGGTCTGAACGTTCAAGCCGGTTTTGGCAAACGGCCCTGACAAGCCGGTGTCGACCGTGCCCGGGTGCAGGCTGACGCACACCGCCTGAGGGCGCTGTCGTTTGAGTTCGATGGCCGCCGTGTGCACCAACTGGTTGAGCGCGGCTTTGGCCGCCCGGTAGCTGTACCAACCACCCAACTGGTTGTCACCAATGCTGCCCACCTTGGCCGACAGGGTGGCAAAAACGGCCTTGCCTTCACGCGGCAGCAAGGGCAACAGGTGCTTCATCAGCAAAGCAGGCCCGGTGGCATTGACCGCAAACGAGTGGGCCATGTGTGCGGGGTCCAGGCTGCGCCAGGTTTTTTCAGGCTCAAAGCCTTGCCCGTGCAAAAAACCTGTGGCGTCGATGACCAAGCGAAGGGCACGCCCGGTGGCCTTGCCCTGCTCGGCCACGTGCTGGGCCAACGCCACAATGGTGATTTCGTCCAGCAAGTCGATGGCTGGCTGGCTGTGGCGCGAGACCCCCTGAACCCAGGCTTGCGGCAAGGCCTCCTGCACGTGGGCCAGCAAGGCCGCGCCAACGCCGCCCGCCGCGCCAATGACCAAGACCTGGCCATCGCCCACCCATGTCAATCGATCGCTCATGGGGTGGCCGCCTGACGAACCCATGGCAAGGTCAAGGTGG
>JAVLFO010000475.1:0-4830 GCA_046052805.1 Aquabacterium sp.
CCCGTGGCCAGCCAGGGCGAGAGCTTGCTGGAGAAGTCGGTGCCGCTCAGGCCGTTGCGGGTGGCCTTGTAGCTGTGCGGCAGACGGCGCGCGAAGTACTGGGCGAGGTGGGCCTGGGCGCCGCGTTCGCCGGCCGCGAAAGCCGGTTGGTGGAAGGGGAAGGACGAGCGCGCATCCGGGCGCAGCACGGCGGGCGCTGGTGGCTTGACCGGGGTGTGGCCCAGGTGGACGGGCGGCCCGTCGGTGTCGTGGGTGTGCCCTGTGCTGCTGGGGACTTGGGCGTGTGCGGCGGCCAGTGCGGCGGTGGGGTCCCACAGGATGTCCAACTCGGGCACGGCGGGCAGGGCGTCGGGGGCGGGCTGCGGCGTGCGCGGCATGACGCCGGCCTGCTCCACCTCTTGGCGGAAGGCGGTGAACATGGCGGGCAAACGGCTCACTGGGAAAGGCAGGTCGTCCAGCGCCAGCATGGTGGCTTGCCAGTGCCAGTGGCATTTCAAGCCCAGGCGCTTGGCGGCGCGCTCCACCATCCGTGCGTCGTTGGCCTCTTCGGGGGCGGGCAGGGATTCGCTGTGCAGCGCCAAGGCCTGCGTGGCCGACAGCAGGGCGGGCAGCATGGCGGCCGGCGCACCGCGCAGCACCAGCAGTCGGCTGCCCAGGGCCTGCAGCTCGGCGTCGAGCGCTTGCAGGCTGCTGGCCAGCCACGCCAGCCGGTGGGGGCTCATCCGCTGGGCCACCCAGCGCGTGGGCAGGGTCTGGGCGGGATCCCAGGCGAAGACGGGCAGCAAGGGCACGCCACGGTCTCGGGCCTCGGCTGCGGCGGCGCGCAGCGCCAGGTTGTCCGAGACGCGCAGGTCGCCGCGGAACCAATGGACGACGCAGCTCATGGCTTGGCTCCTGCGGTGCTGGGGGCCACGGCCTTGGCGCCGGTTTGGCGGCAACGGTCGGAGCAGTACTTGACGTTCTCCCAGTCGCGCTCCCATTTCTTGCGCCAGGTGAAGGGACGCTCGCAGCACAGGCAGACCTTGCTGGGCAGCTGGGATTTTTGGCGCATGCGCACTCAGAACTCCAGGGTGAGTTGGGGGCTGTCGGGTGGGGCCGCTTTGGCCTTCTTGGGCTTGGCGGAGGCCCCCGCACGCTGGCCATCGCGGAAGGTGCGGGA
The DNA here is from genome assembly GCA_046052805.1 of Aquabacterium sp. Taxonomy (GTDB): domain Bacteria; phylum Pseudomonadota; class Gammaproteobacteria; order Burkholderiales; family Burkholderiaceae_C; genus Aquabacterium. The sequence continues at coordinate 1,160 of JAVLFO010000475.1, forward strand.
GCCGTGCTTGCGCACGATGGCGCCGGTGGCGGCCTTGACTTCGGGCTGGGCGCGCAGGCGGTGCATGCGCGTCTTGGCCTCGCGGGTGGCGTCGCTCAGGTCCACCAGGGGCATCGGGATGTCGGCCTCGGCATCGGCACCCACGCGCAGGCTGCACCGCGCCTGCACATCGGCCGGCATCCGCCAAGGCTCGAACAGCCAGGCCTCGGGCACGCGGCGCATCGCGGGCAGCCAACGGCGCACGAAGTGGCCCTGCGGGTCGTGGTCCTGCGCCTGTTTGATGGGGTTGTAGACCCGCGTCGTGTTGATGCCCGTGGTGCCGGCCTGCATCTGCAACTGGCTCCAGTGGATGCCCGGCTCGTAGTCGAGGAACTGCGTGGCCAGCCACTCGCCCACGGGCCGCCAGTGCAGCCACAGCGGGTAGCTGGCCACCGAGACCAGCATGGCGCGCATGCGGAAGTTGACCCAGCCGGTGTGGCGCAGCATGGCCACGCAGGCGTCGACCATGGGCCAGCCGGTGCGCCCCTGCTTGAGGGCCTCGAAGTGCGCGGGGTTGAATTCCCCTTCGCGCAGCCCGTCGTAGCCGCGGTGCAGGTTGCGCCACTCCAGCTCCGGCTCGCTTTCCAGCTTCTGGATGAAGTGGCAGTGCCAGTGCATGCGGCTGAGGAAGGCGCTCAGGCCGGCCCGTTGGCGCAGTGCCTGGGCGTCGCCGATGTTCTGCAGGTCCGTCATCCGAGCGGCCGTGGCCTGCACGACCTCGCGCACGCTGACGCAGCCATGCGCCAGGTAAGGCGACAGGTGCGAGCAGGCCGAGGGTGCCGACAAGGGCGAGGAGATGCCGCCCCGGTACTGCCCGCATCGGTCAAACAGGAAGTCGTCCAGCACCGCCACGGCCTCGGTGCGGCCACCGCGCTGGCGCTGGGGTGGTTGCTCGGGTGTCAGTCCCAGGGCCTCGGGCCTGGGCCACGGGTCGCTCACCAGTGCGGGCAGGGTGGGCGGTGCGGTCTGGGCGGTCAGTGCGGTCTTGGGCGCCAGGCTGGGCCAGCGGTCCTGGCGCATGTGGGCCTGCCAGCGGCGCTGCCAATGGTCCCGGTTGCCCAGGCGCCTCACCACACCGAACTGGGGCCATTCCTGAAACGCGACGCCGTGGTCGCGGCACCACCGGGCCACCGCCACGTCGCGCGCGAAGGTCAGGCCATTGCCGGTTTCTTCGTGGGCCAACAGGGCGTCGAAGGGCGCCTCGGCGTGCAGTGCGCGCAGCACGTCAACGGCCTCGCCATGGCGCACGAGCAGCTCGCCCCCCACGGCCGACATCGCCCGCGACAGGTCGGCCAGGCACTCCTGCACGAAGCCCAGGTGCTGGGCGGCGGCATCGGGTTGGGCCCAGAGGCTGGGCTCGACGATGTACAGCCCGCGCAGGGGTTCGCCTGGCGAGCGCACACCTGCCGCGTGCACAGCGGCATGGTCGTGGAGGCGCAGGTCGCGCTTGAACCAGACGAGAGAACCCATGCGCCGAGCTTAGGGCTTGTCTCGGGCGTGTCCATGGTCTGAAGCCGTCGGTTCGGCGTCAAGGGTGCGTCAGTGGGGCAGCGTGGGACACCACATGCGCATCCACACCGGTCGTTGACACCTTAGGGGGGCAGGTCACCTTAGGGGTGTCTGCGATGCGCTGGGCTCGACACCATCCGCTTCGCATTCCCGCCATCCGAAAACCCTGAAACCCGAAGGAACCACCATGGACCACATCCTCGCCTGGAACGGCATCGCGCTCGAAGCGTTGCGCCGTGACTTCACCGTTGTGCCCGGCATCGAGCGCGTCAGCCCCGAACAGGGCGGCCCGACCTTGACCTCGCGCGCCCTCGCCATCGTTCACCTGGCCATGTACGACGCCCACGCGGGCGTGGTCAACCAGCCTGACTTGCCGCGCTACCTCGCGTCGGTGCCGTCACCTGCAGCCGGTGCCAGCGCCTCGGCCGCCGTGGCCGCCGCCGCCTACACCTGCCTGCTGGCCCTGTACCCCCGCCAGAAAGTGGCGCTGCAGGAAACCTACCAGGCCGCCACCCCATCGGGCCCCGGCGTGAACGAGGGCATCGCTTTTGGGCAAGCCGTGGCGCAGGCCTTGCTGGCCGACCGGGCGAACGACCCCACCGTCAGCGACGCGGGCTATGTGGCCTCCCAGGCGCCTGGCGCCCACCGCCCCGACCCGTCTGATCCGCAGCAGGGCTACCACGCGCCGTTCTACGGCGCCCGATCCAAGCTGTTCGCCGCCAGCGCTCGCCATGAACTGGACGCGCCGCCGCTGCCAGGCACCGACGAATACCAGACCGCCTTGCACCAGGTGCGTGGCAAGGGCATCGCGCCCGAGCTGGCCGGGCAGTTGCCCACCACGTACAGCAAGCGCACGGTGGACCAGTCGCTGGTCGGCGTGTACTGGGCCTACGACGGTGTGCGCGACATGGGCACCCCGCCTCGCCTGTACAACCAGATCGTGCGCGAAGTGGCCATCGCCCGCGGCAACACGGTGGACCAAAACGCCCGCCTGTTCGCCCTGGTGAACGCGGCCATGGCCGACGCCGGCATCCTGGCCTGGGACCAGAAGTACGTGCACAACCTGTGGCGCCCGGTGCTGGGCGTGCGCGAGCACGACGGCTCGATGGGCCCCCTGGGCAACGACGCCACCCACGACATCGACAACGACTGCGATCCGAGCTGGCTGCCCCTGGGCGCACCGCGCAGCAACGCCATCGGCCCCAACGTCACCCCCAACTTCCCGGCCTACCCCTCGGGTCACGCGACCTTCGGCGCCGCCGCATTCCACGTCACCCGCCTGTTCTACGGCGTGCCCGCGAAGGACCGCAAGGCCGACACGGTCTTCACCGGCAGCTTCGTGTCCGAGGAATGCAACGGCATCACCCGTGACAACCGCGGTGTGGTCCGCGCCCGCCATGTGCGCGCCTTCCCCAAGGGCCTGTGGCAGATGATCGAAGAAAACGGCTTCAGCCGCGTCTGGCTGGGCGTGCACTGGTCTTTCGACGCCTTCGCGCTGAACGACCAGGGCAAGCCTGACCTGAGCCGCAACGTCGGTGGCGTGGCCCTGGGCTTGAAGATCGCCGAAGACATCTTCGCGACGGGTGCTGGCAAGGCCCCCGCCAAGTCCAGCGTCGGCCCACGTCCCTGAACGTTCGTCTGCGGGGTGGCAGGGACTCGGTCGCCGAGCGCTGCCACCGGCGTCGGGCCGGGTGCTGTGGCGGTGCCGCCTGGGCTTTGCCCTACACTGCGGCGCGCACCCCCTTCCGCCATGCCCGACGCCTGACGTCCGACGATGACCCAGCAGACCATCGATTTCACCCCGCCGCCGCCCTCTGACGGCGGTGAGTCCCTGACGCTCGCCCATTACGCCGAGCGCGCCTACCTGGAATACGCCCTGAGCGTGGTCAAGGGCCGCGCTTTGCCCGATGTGTGCGACGGGCAGAAGTCCGTGCAGCGCCGCATCCTCTACGCCATGGAGCGCATGGGCCTGGCGTTTTCGGGCAACAGTGGACCGAAGCCGGTCAAGAGCGCCCGCGTCGTGGGCGATGTGCTGGGCCGCTACCACCCCCATGGCGACACCGCGGCGTACGACGCCATGGTGCGCATGGCCCAGGACTTCGCGCTGCGCTACCCCCTCATCG
>JAVLFO010000476.1:0-3203 GCA_046052805.1 Aquabacterium sp.
AAAAATGACGTGTCCGTGAGCGCTGATGACTAGATAGAGCCACCAATCATGAAAATAGATACCGTACGGAACGCCAGCTGCCTTCAAAAGCGCTACTGCACGTTTGTTAATCGCCGCGGTGCATCCTGTGATGATGTTCTCTACCAACGCATTGTGGAATGAGGGCGGCTGCGGCCACGGCGGCGTAACGCCCAGAGGCCTGAGTACTTCGTCTACCAGATGTTTTCCGCTTCCATACAAGGCGGGCACGTTCTGGAACGGCCGCAGGTGATTCCAAGCGCGATCGATCTTACCGCTCAGCCAGACATCGTCCTGGTCTGAGAACATAACGAGGTCAGCATCTGCGGGCATCATCGCCAGCAACGTCAAGAAGCTAGCGCCGAAACCAAGATTCACGCCCCTAACAACCGTGATGCGGGAATCGTTTAGCGACTGAATAACATTGACCGTTCTGTCTGTCGATCCGTCGTCGCGAATAATAATATGCCCGCCCTCAGGAAGCTGGCTTAGGATAGATCGGAGTTGCTCCGCCACGAAGCGTTCTCCATCATAGGTAGACATCAGAACGATCGTCTGCTTGGGTAAACCTGAGCTTCCATCCTCTGATTTAATCATTGTTCCATGGTGCGACATAACGCCCGTCCGGCTTATCACAGTTCAATGAGAACATGCCGTCTCGTACATCCCTGACGAGGCCGATGTATCGGTGATTCATGGCCCGAAAATACTTGTAGCGAACCTCACCAGAAGTTGTGATGCTGATCATGATGTCAACTCCTGGGTACCAGCGGCTGGTCATGCCATCGAACTCGCGTGTGATGCCGCCGTTCGGTGGGAAAAACCTCGGGCAGCGATGCTCAATAGCTTCAAAGACATCGCTGAGTGCCGATTCAGGAACACGCCGATCAGTGGCCGCCAAACGGGCTGCATCTGAATAGACAAGCGAGCAGAACCAGAAACCTCGGACGGGTTCTGTTTTGATGCCCGCCGTGCTGATCTCGGTCACGCCGCTTGCCATTGCAAGCCCCGACTTCAGCATCACACATGGTTTGGGTTGCATCACCAGGCCGTAAACAGCCAGCGAGAGGGCCAGCGTCTTGATGGCCTCCGCACTTGGCTGTGCTGGCGCACCGGTTGCACTACCCGCATTCGACAGCACCATGTACTTAGGAAGGTCGCTGCGCAGAGCTTTGACGGCTAACGCATATTCGCGGCTCGGCGGTCGTAGATCATATGGCCCGATCAGATGCGCCCATCGCGAGCTAGGATGAAAGCGCGGTACCAGTATCGAGTAAGCATTCATACTGGCTGTCACAAATACTGCGGGCTGCCGGAGTAAGCCAGATTCTTCAATATCTGCGCCTGGTCCAACTGCCCAACTGGCACGGCCCCAACCGTCAGGCCTATAGGTTGTCAATAACACGGCAGCGTGAAGACCAGCCATGGCAACAAGGATCAGCCATCGAAACTCAGTTGTTCCTGGCAGGCGGCGCCACGCAACAACCATCAGCGGACCAAGCAGCAGTAGTCCCGCCATGAAGTACCGTCCATTGCCGACTACAAATGTCCACAAGTACAACGCCAACCAGAATGCAATGATGAGTCTGTACTGAACTTGATTGAACTTACCCGTTCGGTTTCTGAAGCACATGCCGATGGCCAGCAACAACCCAAACATCGCTAGACGCAGGTCGGGCGCCATGAACTCCACGTACATGAAGGCCGACGGGTCGGCCATCAAGAGCGGCCGGAGCAGCCATTCCAAGAACCCATCTGGTTTGAAGCGTTCCATGCCGTTGAACTCGCCTTCTCATTGACTCAGCATTGGGTAGAAGGGATGCCCCATATGCGTCCACAACTGCAAGCCCCAGGGCATGTACGCGACAAGGAAGCCCGCAGCGGCACCTCCCCATAGGCGCAGACCCCGCGCCACTGGCAGGTAAGGTGCCGGAGGCTCAAACCACCAGACAAGCAGTACCGGCGCGAACAGAAAATTGGAAAACTTGAAGGCTACCGATGCACCGAACAGCACCCCCATTGCGATCAGCCGACTCTGGCCGGCGTTTGGCTTCAGCCCTACAGCAACCGCCCACAAGAGCGGCGTTGCTGCAAGTAAGTCGTTCGCAGTGGTCTCCAATGAGCTCCAAAAAACGACGCTCAACACGGCCAATACGCAGGCTGCAAGCCGCTCGGCCAGCGCCTCGCCAGCACCTCGTTGCTGTGGTAAGAGTCGGTACGCTATCAGCCAGATGGGTGGCATAACACACGCTGCCTGCGCTGCTGCCCAGACCGCCGCTACCCAGGCGCCAGGGGCATCGAGCAAAGCCATCCGGTAAACCGGCCAGTACAGGTAGGGGTACTGATAGGTTTGCGAACTCGCTGCGAGCACATCCAAGTCCCATCTTGGATACTCAGCGGTCATGACGAGGTACACGTGGTGATTGAGGGCGTCCCAACTCCAGCCGAGATATCCATTGCTCATTGACAGGCAGGCCGCAGCCAGCGCAGCGAGCAACGTAACGGCCACCCACTCGAGCCGGTGGTTGCCCGTCATACACCGGCGCTCGGCCATCCCGCTCGTGGTTGGCTGGTGGCGGGCAAGTGACGACTGGAGTCGAAGGCGCTACGCATCGCAGCGAAGAATGCTGATGCCAAGAGCGATTGGGTGCCCATTAGCAGCAACGCCACACCAGGAATGATCTGTCGCATCGTAGCCTCCGGGTTAAGGGCCCCGAAGCCGGATTGGCCCCATTCCAGCGTCAGCCCTGCGCATAACAACAGGCCCACAACAGTGGCGATGCCGCCGCCGGCCGGTAGCAAGGGACCATTCGCGATACGGCGCACCGCCATCTCTCGCAGGTCCGGCGCCGCCAGCTGGGCATAGTGCCTAGCCAGCACCGCCGCCATTGCAAACAACATCGCCTGGTAGCCGAGCATCATGGCCGCTGATGCGAAAAGCTGGGTGTGGATCCCGACTGGCCAATGGGGCGTGAGCGGTACCGGGAGATGCACCAAGGCCAGTTGGAGCACGCCAGCCAGCGACAGTGCAGCACCCGGGTAGAGGAACAGCCACCTCGGCGAGTACAGCATCAGGAATCTAAGGTGCCGCCAGCCGTCTCGCCAGCTGCGAAGGTGCGGCGGACGATCGCGCCCATCCGGCGATAGAACCGTCGGCACTTCCGATATGGCAAGCCCCCCAAGGG
>JAVLFO010000477.1:0-3078 GCA_046052805.1 Aquabacterium sp.
ATCGCTTTCAGTTAATCTGACCTTTTCTAAAAGAAGTTCCGATTGCTTAGATAGACCGTAAGCCCCCAAGAATACCACCTATACAATTAATTTTAGCTCTGTTATACGATTTTATGAGCTATTTAACACTATCTTGGCAAGAGCAAATTGTTCAGCCTCAAAATTTTTCAACAAATTTTTATCGATAACATGAGGCAGCAAGGTTGCTGGGTCAACTTCTTTTTTCCTCATGCTATGAAGATTGCTTAATAAAAAATGGATATAAATACGGGGGTTGAGTTTATTTATAAGCGCTGATTGAACCAAGCTAAACCAAAAGGCATTAACAGCGCCACTATCTTCGTTGTTCATGAACAACCAGTTCCTTTTGCCAATAGCGCTAGGCCTAACTTCATTTTCCACCCAATTGGTATCAATTTCTGCCATACCATGGCGTAGGTAGGCTATTAGGTATGGCCATTGATTTAGCGTATAACTAATCGCCTGACCTAATTTGCTTTTTGGCGGAACTTTAACAAGTTGCTGTTTGAGCCACGGTCGCAATGCTTTGAAAATTGGCCATGCTTGTTTTTGCCGCAGCCGTTTTTTGGCATGAAAGCTCAAATTGAGGTCCCGCATTTTAGCTTCTAGTGCATACAAAGGTTTAACTCGTTCAATAAACTCGCAAGCAACCCCATTTGGGTTTTTGCTGATTTTTAAGACTTCACTAAATTTACGCCTCGCATGAGTATTGCACCCTATGCCAGTTATATCTTCTCGCTTACGTAAATTATTATAACCAGCATAACCATCAGTTTGTAACACGCCCTTAAAATTAGCTAGCCTTTGCTCTGCAACCGAGCCGCTACGTGTTAGATTAAACTCAAACATCACGAGACGACCAGTAGCGCCAAGGCCGGAGTTCGCGACATCAGTGCTAGCGTCAGCACCAGCGCTAATATACGGTGCATAGTAAATCCACAAATAACCTTTTTTATTTTCCGTTTGCACTTTTACTGGTGATTCATCAACCTGCAGGTATTTGACTGAGGTCATTGCTTGCCACATAGGCTCTGCCAGAACCTCCATTAGCTGTGAGCCCGAGCTCATCACCCAATTACCTAAAGTATTATCTGGAATATCAGCGTTGTAACTTGCAAAAATCTTTGATTGTCGGTACAAGGGCAAATGGTATTGAAACTTATTAACCGCTACTTCGCTCAATAAGCTGCCACCCGCCATTGATTTAGGTAGAGGTGCCAGTGGCTTTGGTGCCATTACTATAGTTTGACATTTGCGGCATACGTATTTAGAACGAGTATGCTCAACTACGTATAGTATCGCCGGTAGTATTTCTAATTGCTCACTGATATCTTTATCATCTATTTTTTCCAGCTCATTATTACAACATTCACATGTCATCTGCCCTGGAGGTAACTCATGATATATTTTATACCTGGGTAATGAGCTGGTATCTATATTGCGCCCGTTGGTTTTAGGTTTTTTCCCTCGCGTATGCGCAGCTACAGTTATGATTTGGCCTGGCGTATTATCAGCAGCATCTACTATGGGTTCCCCAATCTGCGCTTCACTACTTTTGCCAAAAATCTTTTGCCGCATTAACAATAATTCTTCTTGTAGCCTAGCGTTTTCAGCTTTTAAACTGTTATCTTCTGGTTCGCGGTTACCAGATAGGTTGTCTAATATTAATCGCATTAGCGTAAACAGCATTATCAAGACTGCTTTAAAAGTTTTAGAAATCTTTTTTTCTTGCTCTAGCAATTGCTGGGCAAGTTCAATGGTGTTTTTAATATTGGTATTGTCTGGTTTCAAGTTGCAGGCCCTAAATTCACAATCTATAATTAGCATACCATGAGATTTTACAAGCAAAATTTTTGCAATATAATGATCAGCATGCAATTTAAATTTATTGGCATTTGGTGGGGGCGGTCTTGGCAAGTAACACAGCTTGGTAACGCTTTGTCGATCAAATAAGTACTATTTTATAGCTGATTTTAAATGCTTGGTTGAACTCCAATATTTATGCAAAAAGCTTGTCAAGTGTTTTTGATGCTTTTTAAAAAAAATTATGCCGCTATCAGTACATCCCGCCACTGATAGCAGCACCTGCCTGGCTAATCGAATTTTTCGTACGATAATTCACTCCAATTACGCATTTTTTGCCATTCCAAGCCCGCAAGTAACCAGCCTAGTTCTTCTACCTTGATTTCAATAGTACCTTGCTCCTTATTAAATTCGAAACTAAATTTACCTACCTCTAGCCTCTTGTAAATTAGAACAAAACCATTTTTATGCCAGGATAAACATTTGACTTTATCCTTGCCCTTGTTGAGAAATAAATATATACCAGTTTGTGGATTATTTTGCGTATTACTTGCTATCTGTGCGCTTAGGCTATCAACTCCACACCTGAAATCCACTGACTTACGAAAAAGCCAAATTTTGTTACCGTATAGTTGTAGTTGCATCGCATAGCTCCTTAATAAGGTTAACAATCTGATCCATTGGCATACAGAAACTAAACCTTATATCGTTGCAGATTAGTTTAAACTCTGTTGGCAGTTGTTGAGTACTTGACTGCAGATGGGGCCGATAGTCTGAGGAGGCATTATTTGGAATAATTTGCATCCACGTCTCCTCTGTCAGCGCTGTAGAACTTGCTTTCGCAGTGTTTGTAGGCTTGGCGCTGTTCAGTAATTTGTTACACCAGCTGTGAAAAGTGCTTGGCAAATTATGCTGCCTCATGAATTCGCTTCTGCTCAAATTTGTTTTTTGCCAGGCTTTACAGAATTTTATTCTATCTTCCAAGCTTACGGGGGTTGTAAGGTTTTTAGCTAAAGTGTTCGCTACCATAAATTTGTCTCCAATAATATTTACCATTGGGTAACTTTACTGGGCCTGGATTATTCATGCTAGGTGGTATTCTTGGGTGCTTACGTTTGATTAACCCCAACATATGTTTTCTTTCTTCTGTATCGCCATTATTAGCTAATAGCTGCGATAAATACAAATAGTTCCATAAAACTATGGCATCTGTCTCTTATACACATCTGACGCTGCCGACGACTAGTCGAGTGT
>JAVLFO010000478.1:0-1640 GCA_046052805.1 Aquabacterium sp.
AGCCACCACCGGATCGTGCACCAGCGGCCCTGGCAATGGGCCCTTGGCCGAGATTGCTTTGACCACCCAGGGCATGTCCGTGGGCTTGACCGAGGCTGCCGCACGCCACATCACCCGCTACCTGGGCCGCCGTGGCAAGGGCGTGGGCGTGCGCCTGGGCGTCAAGACCACAGGCTGCTCGGGTCTGGCCTACAAGATCGAATTTGCGGATGAAGCCACGCCCGAAGACATCGTCTTCGAGAGGCTGGGCGTCAAGATCTTGGTCGACCCCAAGAGCCTGCCTTACATCGATGGCACCGAGCTCGACTTCGTGCGCGAAGGCCTCAACGAGGGCTTCAAGTTCAACAACCCCAACGAGCGCGACCGCTGCGGTTGTGGCGAGTCCTTCCGCATCTGAGGCCTGAGCCCAGCGCCTGCTGAAACCCCGCCTTGTGGTGGGGTTTCGCTTTTCCGAACTGACCGGTTTGTGGCCATGAACATCGACGCCGACGACTTCACCTTGCTGGGCTTGAGCCGGGCTTTCACGCTCGACCGCGCCCAGCTTGATGCTGCCTGGAAGACCCTGCAGGGCCAGGTCCACCCCGATCGCTTTGCCGCCCAAGGTGCCGCCTCGCAGCGTGTGGCCATGCAGTGGGCTGTGCGTGTCAACGAGGCCTACCAGCGCCTCAAAGACCCGCTCAAGCGCGCCGCCTACCTGTGCGAACTGGCCGGTGCCCCCGTGCAGTCCGAGAGCAACACGGCCATGCCGGGCAGCTTCTTGATGCAGCAAATGCAATGGCGCGAAGCCCTGGAAGACGCGACCACCGTGGACGAGGTTCAAGCCTTGTCTGAGGAAGTGCTGCTTGACCGCCAGGCCCGACTGGCCCGTGTCACCGATTTGCTGGATGTGTCGGCCCAGCCTGCCTTGGCCGCACAGGAAGTGCGCGCCCTCATGTTCATCGACCGCTTGCTCGAAGAGATCGATGCCCGTCTTGAGCGTTACGAAGACGCCTGCTGAAGCCCACCCGAACCACCATGGCCCTGCTGCAAATTTCTGAACCCGGGCAATCGCCTGACCCGCACCAACGCCGCATCGCGGTGGGCATCGACCTGGGCACCACGCACTCGTTGGTGGCCGCTGTGCGCCACGGCGCTGCCGAATGCCTGCCCGACGAACAAGGCCGTGTGGTGCTGCCTTCGGCCGTGCGCTACAGGCTCGACGAGCGCGGAAACACACGCCGCCACATCGGTTTTGAAGCCCTTTCGGCGCAAGCCGAAGACCCGCTCAACACGGTGGTGTCGGTCAAGCGCTTCATGGGGCGCCGTCTGGCCGATCTGCCCGATGCCGGTAAGCTGCCGTATCAGTTCGAAGACCAGCCGGGCATGGTGGCCGTCAAGACCGTGGCCGGCGTGAAGTCGCCGGTTGAGGTGTCGGCCGAGATCCTGGCCAGCCTGCGCCAGCGTGCCGAAGACACCTTCAACGACGACCTGTTTGGCGCCGTCATCACGGTGCCCGCTTATTTCGACGACGCCCAGCGTCAAGCCACCAAAGACGCCGCCCAAATGGCCGGCCTCAATGTGTTGCGCCTGCTGAATGAGCCCACCGCTGCCGCCATTGCCTACGGCCTGGACAACGGCGCCGAGGGCTTGTACGCCATCTA
>JAVLFO010000479.1:0-7280 GCA_046052805.1 Aquabacterium sp.
CAGATGTGTATAAGAGACAGGGCGAGGGCGCTTGAGCGGCCGGCGAACCCCAGGTCGAGGCGCTGGGCTTGGCTTTGAGCGATTCCCGCAGCGCGTCCATCGACACGTTCATGCCTTGCAAGGTCGACAAGGTCATGCGTTGTACCTCGAGGCCCTGGATGCTCATGGCAATCATGCGTGCGTTTTGCTCCAGCCAGAACTGCACGGTTTTCAGGTCCTGGATGCGCTTGTCGAGCTCTTCGGGGTCGAGCGTGGGCATCGACCAGGCCGGCATCGCTGCGCCTTGCGCACCCGTGGTGCCCGAGAGGTTGGGCAGGGCGCTGCCTGCCGCCTTGAGCCAGTCCTGGAAGAAGCCCAGGCCGGCACCCATGCCTGACCCGAGTCCCGCAAAGGGGTTGAGGGGGTCGTTGGGATTTTGGCCGGTGGGGTCAGGGCTGTCCGGGCGAGTGGGCATGGGCGTCTCCTCGTGATTCGACCCATTGTGCCCCCATGTGCCATGCCCGTGTCGCCCCTGTGGCGCGCAACGCATAATCGCCCACTTCATGCAACGCCGACACCTGCTCCAACGACTCAGCCGTGCCGCCGCCGCCATCGCCTGGCAACAGGTGTTTGCCTCGGGTGCGCAGGCGCAGTCCACGCCATACAGCGCGTGGGTGGCCCCTGCTGACACGTTCTCTCTGGGCGTGGCCAGTGGTGAGCCTCGGCCCGATTCCGTGGTGATTTGGACACGCTTGGCGCCGCGCCCTTTGCAGGTCGATGGCGGCATGCCCGCGCAGGCGGTGCCTGTGCGCTGGGAGGTCGCGCATGACCCGCAATTTCAGCGCTTGGTCAAAGTGGGCGCCGTGCTGGCCTCGGCATCGGCGGCGCACAGCGTCCACGTCGAGGTCAAAGGCCTGTCGCCCGGGCGCACCTACCACTACCGTTTTTTGTCTGGCGGACAGCAAAGCCCCGTGGGGCGCACCCGCACCGCGCCCGATCCACAAGCCCGCGCACCCCGTTTGCGCGCGGTGCTCGCCTCGTGTCAGCACTACGAGCAGGGCTACTTCACCGCGCACCGCGAGATCGCGTCCAGCGACATCGACCTCGTTTTGTTCGTGGGTGACTACATCTACGAGACCGAGATGGACGGCTTCCATGCCGTGCGCTCGCACCCGCACAGCTTCCCGCGTGACGAGGCCAAGTACGCGCTGAGCGACTACCGCTTGCACCACGCCAGCTACAAGCTCGATGCCGACTTGCGCGCAGCCCACGCCGCCCACCCGTGGCTGATGGTGTGGGATGACCACGAGGTGGCCAACGACTACGCGGGCGATGAAGACATGGACTTGCCTGACCGCGAGGCCTTCCTCAAGCTGCGCACGGCCGCCTACCAAGCCTACTTTGAGCACCTGCCCGTGTCACCGCACCGCGCACCCGTGGGCCCGAGCATGCCCATGCACGATCGCTATGAGTGGGGGCAGTTGGCCGAGCTGTGGACGGTAGACACCCGCCAGTACCGCGACCCCCATGTGTGTTCTGGGCTGCACGCGCCTTTGCGCGGTAAGGCACTGTGGCGTTGTGATGCGGCGCAGGCGCCTGAGCGCACGGTGCTGGGGGCCGGGCAAGAGTACTGGTTGGCCGATGGACTGGCCGCCAGTTCGCGCGCATGGAAGTTCATCGTGCAGTCCACCCAGATCGCGCCCGGTGGGGTCAACACCCCCGTGGGCACGGTGCAATACGCCGATGGCTGGGACGCGTTCCCGGCGGCGCGTGAGCGTCTGATGGCCGCCATCGCTCAGCCGCGCATCCCCGATGTCGTGTGCTTGGGCGGCGATGTGCACCGGCACGTCGCTGCGCGCTTGCGGGCCGATCCGCGCGATCCCAAGTCGCCCGTTGTGGCCAGCGAGATCGTCACCTCGTCGATCACCAGCCGGGGCTTGGGCGAGTTGCTCAATGGCTGGCTCCGCGCCAGCAACCCCGACCTGCTGCATGTGCGCAGCGACGAGCGCGGTTATGTGCTGCTCGATGTCACGCCGCAGCGCGTCAACATTGAGTTTCGCGGCACGACCCACCCGGTGCGCCCTGACTCGCGCATGCACACGCAAGCCACCTACGTGATTGACCGGGGCGTGCCTGGGCCGCGTCCTGCTTGACAGAGTCTGGCGCGCTCAGCCCTGCCAGTCTTGGCGCAGGCGGCTGCTCAGGGGCACGCTCGCGAGCAAAAATTCCATTTGGTCGGCCACGATGCGACGCCCGCGCAGGATCATGTCTTCATGCACGCTGGGCACATAGGGCAGGTAATACAACTGCCAGCCCAGCTCGTTGAGCGTGCGGTTGCCTTTGCGCCCGTTGCAGCTGCGGCACGCCGTGATGCAGTTGCGCCAGGTGTCTTTGCCGCCGCGCGAGGTGGGCACGATGTGCTCACGGGTCAGGTCATCGAGGTGGAAGTGCCGCCCGCAGTAAGCGCACAGCTGGCGGTCACGCGCAAACAGCTTGGGGTTGGACATCGCCGGCTCTTGTCGCCAGGCCCGGCTGGGCACCGCACCCCGCACCGCCACGATGGGGTGCAGCTCTAGCCGTGAGGGCAGGCCCGTGCGGCGCTGAACCCCACCGCGCATCACCAAAAAAGGATCGCCCAGCGTCCAGGCGACACCATCGTTCGCGTACAAAACCGCCGCCTCTCTGGCTGAGAGCCAGGCTTGCGGCCGGCCTGACACGTCAAGCTGCAGCACGTCCATCGAGCCTCCATGTGGCTAGGGATGCCTACAGGATAGATCAGCTTGTGTGACTTTCTCAAGTATCTGGCCCTTGCCGCAGGCCCAGGGTCAAGCCAATCCTGGGTCAAACCCCTTAGTCTGGTGACCCGTCTGACTTGACGGGCAGCAAGGGGCGGCAGGAATACGCAAAAAATATTTGCGTCAGGGTCACACAGGCGCCATCATTTTCTGCAAAATAGCACGATCGTTCGTTTTATTCCGAGGTCTGTCTGTGTCAGATGTGCTGCCCCCCGACGCCAAGCTTGCCCCTGAGGCAGCGCGTGAGCGTGGGCGAGGCGCACACAAGGGCCAGCAGACCCGTGCCACCATCCTGGAGGCGGCTTTGAGCCTGGCCTCGCAGATGGGCATCGAAGGTTTGGCGATCGGCGCGCTGGCCGAAGTCACCGGGATGAGCAAGTCGGGCGTGTTCGCTCACTTCGGCTCACGCGAAGAGCTGCAGATCTCGGTGATCCGCGAGTACCACGAGCGTTTCGCCGAAGAGGTCTTTTACCCCGCCATCCAGCAGCCCCGAGGCCTGCCGCGCCTGCGCGCCCTGTTTGACGGGTGGGTCGCCAAAGTCGCCACCGAAATCGATTCGGGTTGCATCTACATCAGCGGTGCCGTTGAGTTCGACGACCGCCCCGGCCCCGTGCGCGATGCGCTGGCGGGCATGGTCTTGCTGTGGCACGGCGCGCTGGGTCGCGCCATTCGCCTGGCCGTTGACCTGGGACATTTGCGCGTCGACACCGATCCGATGCAATTGCTGTTTGAAATCCATGGCCTGATCTTGTCGCTCCATCACGACGCGCGCTTCTTGCGTTCGGCTGGTGCTGAAGAGCGGGCCCGCACGGCGTTCGAGCGTGTGGTTCAGTTCTATGCACTGACCCTGCCTCAAGCGACGTCTGGAGCCGGCGCACCTCAAAGTGCGTTGCCTGTCAAAGGCGCCAAGGCGCCCTTGACCCCTGTTTGACCCCCCATCGCCTGGCCCTAGCGTGATCAGGTTTTCTTCTTTTTACGTGCCTTTCTAGACCGAGGAGCTTCACGATGCCTTCATACACCCCCCCACTGCGCGACATGCAATTCGTCATCCATGAGTTGCTGGGTGCCGTTGACGAGCTGAAAACGATCCCTGCTTACAGCGATCTGGACGCCGACACCGTCAACGCGGTGCTGGAAGAAGGTGGCAAGTTCGCCTCCAAGGTGCTGGCCCCGCTGAACTTGGTGGGCGATGTGCAAGGCTGCGTGCTCGACAAAGCCACGCACGAAGTCAAGACCCCAGACGGCTTCAAGGCCGCCTACAAGACCTACACCGAAAACGGCTGGTCTGGCTTGAGCGCCGATCCAGAATGGGGCGGCCAAGGCATGCCACAGCTGGTGAACCAAGCCATCTATGAAATGATGAACTCGGCCAACCAAGCTTGGACGATGTACCCCGGCCTGAGCCACGGTGCGCACGCCGCCCTGGAAGCCCACGGCTCTGACGAACAAAAGAAGACCTACCTGCCCAAGCTCACCAGCGGCGAGTGGACCGGCACGATGTGCCTGACAGAACCCCATTGCGGCACCGACCTGGGCCTGCTGCGCACCAAGGCCATTCCACAGGCCGATGGCACCTACAAGCTCAGCGGCGCGAAGATCTTCATCTCGGCCGGCGAACACGACATGGCCGAGAACATCGTCCACCTGGTGCTGGCCCGTCTGCCTGACGCGCCTGAAGGTTCCAAGGGCATCTCGCTGTTCGTGGTGCCCAAGTTCAACGTCAACGCTGACGGCTCGCTCGGCTCGCGCAACGGCATCTTCTGCGCCGGCCTGGAACACAAGATGGGCATTCACGGCAACGCCACCGCACAGATCGTGCTGGAAGACGCCGTCGGCACCTTGGTGGGCAAGCCCCACCGCGGCCTGCCAGCCATGTTCGTGATGATGAACGGCGCTCGTCTGGGCGTGGGCAACCAGTCGCTGGGTCTGACCCAAGTGGCCTATGAAAACGCCGTGAACTACGCCAAGGACCGCGTGCAAATGCGTGGCCTGTCGGGCGTCAAGCGCCCAGACCTGGCTGCCGACCCCATCATCGTGCACCCTGACGTGCGCAAGATGCTGCTGACCGCCCGTGCCTATGCCGAAGGCGCTCGCGCCCTGGTGTATTACGTCGCCATCGAGCTGGACAAGTCGCACAACCACCCTGACGAGGCCGTTCGCAAAGAGTCCGACGACATCGTCGCCTTGCTGACGCCCATCGTGAAGGCCTTCATCACCGACAACGCATGGGAAGCCACCATGCATTGCCAGCAGGTCTACGGTGGCCACGGCTTCATCCACGAGTGGGGCATGGAGCAGTTCGTGCGTGACTCGCGCATCAACATGATCTACGAAGGCACCAACACCATCCAGTCGCTGGACCTGTTGGGTCGCAAGGTCTTGGGTGATGGCGGCGCCAAGCTGACCAAGTTCGGCAAGATCGTGGGCCGTTTCGTCAAGGAAAACGCCGACAACGAAGCCATGCAAGAGTTCACCAAGCCTTTGGCTGACCTGGGCCAGAAGGTGCAAGCCTTCACCATGGAAATCGGCATGAAGGGCATGCAGAACCCTGACGAAGTCGGCGCGGCTGCCGTGGACTACCTGCGCGTGGTCGGTCACTTGGTGTACTCGTACTTCTTTGCCCGCATGGCCCAGATCGCTCTGGCCAAGCAAGGCGAAGACAAGTTCTACGTTGCCAAGCTGGCCACGGCTCGCTTCTACTTCGCCAAGCTGTTGCCTGAAGTCGAGACCTTGATGATCACGGCCAAGGCCGGTCTGAAGCCTCTGACTGAAATGGACGAAGCCCTGTTCTGACTTCCTGGAGCTCTTTATGAATCGATTCAACGTGCGCAAGGTGGCCGTGCTCGGCGCCGGCGTCATGGGCGCCCAGATCGCTGCCCACATGGTCAACTGCAAGGTGCCGGTCGTTTTGTTCGACCTGCCCGCCAAAGAAGGCCCCAAGAACGGCATCGTGACGAAGGCCGTCGAAGGCCTGAAGAAGCTCAAGCCTTCGCCTTTGGGCGTGACCGATGACGCCGTCTTGATCCAGCAAGCCAACTACGAGGAACACCTCGAAGAGTTGCGTGGCTGCGACCTGATCATCGAAGCCATCGCCGAGCGCCTGGACTGGAAGGAAGATCTCTACAAGAAGATCGCTCCTTTCGTGAATGACCGTGCCATCCTGGCCACCAACACCTCTGGCCTGTCGATCACCGCCATGGCCAACGTGCTGCCCGAGCAGCTGCGTTCGCGCTTCCTTGGCATCCACTTCTTCAACCCTCCACGCTACATGTTCTTGCTGGAGTTGATCCCCACCGAGTTCACCGCGCCTGACGTGGTCGACAAGCTGGAGACCTTCTCGGCATCCGTGGTGGGCAAGGGCGTGGTTCGTGCTTACGACACCCCCAACTTCATCGCCAACCGCGTGGGCGTGGCCGGCATGATGCTGACCTTCCGCGAAGTCGAGCGTTCGGGCCTGGGCTACGACATCGTCGACGACCTGACCGGCAAGAAGATGGGCCGCGCTTCGTCGGCCACCTTCCGCACCGCCGACGTGGTGGGTCTGGACACGATGGCGCACGTCATCAAGACCCTGCAAAACGGCGCCAAGGACGACCCCTTCAACGCCGCTTTCGCCAACCCCGTGGCCCTCGACAAGCTGCTGGAGAAGGGCAACTTCGGTCAGAAGACCAAGGCTGGCTTCTTCAAGAAGGAAGGCAAGGCCATCCTGCAGTTCAACGCCGAGACCGGCGAGTACGTGGCCGCTGGCGGCAAGGCCGACAAGGAAGTCACCGACATCCTGCGCAAGCCCGCTGCCGAGCGCCTGAAGGCCCTGCGTGAGTCCGCTCACCCGCAAGCCCAGTTCGTGTGGTCCATCCTGCGCAACGCCTTCCACTACTCGGCCGTGACGCTGGAGTCGATCGCCGAGTCCGCCCGCGACATCGACTTCGCCATGCGCTGGGGCTTCGGCATGAAGCAAGGCCCCTTCGAGATCTGGCAGGAAGCCGGTTGGAAGCAAGTCGCTGAATGGGTGAAGGCCGACATCGACGCCGGCAAGGCGCTGTCCAAGGCCCCGCTGCCCGCTTGGGTGTTCGACGGCCGCGACGGTGTGCAGACCGCCGAAGGCTCCTGGTCGCCCAAGGCCGGCAAGTACGTGCCCCTGCGCAACCTGCCCGTCTACCAGCGCCAGTACTTCCGCGAAGACGTGCTGGGCTCGAACGCCCCGAACGCCGCCACCGCTGGCAAGACCCTGTTCGAAGACGCCGCCGTGCGCCTGTGGACCCTGGACGACGAGGTGGTCATCGCCTCGATCAAGTCCAAGATGCACACGATCAGCGGTGAAGTCACCGCCGGTCTGGCCAAGGGCCTGGAAATCGCCGAAGCTGGCTACAAGGGCCTGGTGATCTGGTCGCAAGACGGCCCGTTCTCCGCCGGTGCCGACCTGCAGTCCATGATGCCCGCCTTCATGAGCGGTGGTGGCAAGGCCATCGCCCCGTTCGAGAAGCAGCTGCAGGACTTCATGCTGTC
>JAVLFO010000480.1:0-1948 GCA_046052805.1 Aquabacterium sp.
CGTGCGCCCAGGTAGATCTGGTTCATGTACAGCGCCAGGATCTGGTCCTTGGTCAACTCGCGCTCGATTTTGAGCGACAGCATCGCTTCTTTGAGCTTGCGGCTGAGCGTCTTTTCTCGCGTCAGCAAAAAGGTGCGGGCGACCTGCTGGGTGATGGTCGAGGCGCCTTGCGTGCGCCCGCCGGTCACGTTGGACACCACCGCGCGCAGCACGCCGATGGCGTCGATGCCGGGGTGCTCGTAAAAGCGCGCGTCTTCAACGGCCAGCAGGCTGTCGCGCATCAGCTTGGGGATCTGGTCGAAGGGCAGGTACTGGCGTTTTTCGCTGCCAAAGCCGCCGATCTCGACGCCGTCGGCGGTGTAAACACGCAGCGGTTGCTTGGGCTGGTAGTGCGCCAGCCCCGAGGTGTCGGGCAACTGCGGATACAGCACGGCCACACTGAGCAGCAAAGCCACACCGGCGGCGGCCACGCCCCCCATTGCCACTTTGGCGGCCAAGCGCCAGTGGTGCGCGAGTAAAGACCCAGAGGCGGGTGCGTCGGGCGAGGCCGAGTCGGTCATGCAAGATCCTGTCAAACCAGCGGTTCGCGATTATCCCTGCTCCCCCGCGTCAGCCTGGCGGCATCCGGGTTTTTGCTCAGCCACAAAGGCAAGCAAGTTGACACACTGGTTTCAAACGTTGCGCTTCTTGCTCAGGATGAAAAAAATGTCGCCTCACATTCCTTTGAGCCCGTCCCCTCACCGCAAGCGAATGATCTGGGTGGCCCTGGTGATGGGTCTGGCCGCACTGGGCCGTTGGCTGTACCAAGGGGGCGATCCTTTGCAGCCCATGACGATATCGGCGGGGCCCTTGCAGCCTTTGGGATCGGTTTTGCCCGCATCTTTAGGGCCTGCTGAGCATCCCTCGGCCCGCAGCCTCGACGCCATCGCGGCGCAGCAGGGCGCCTCTCAAAGCATGGCGCTCGAGCCGCCGGCCATCGGGCCTTTGGCGGCTGGCAAATGAATGAAAAAGGCCCGCACGGATCACTCCGGCGGGCCTTTTGTCCGAATGGGAGGATGGGGCTGAACCCACCTACCCATTCAGTGCCTCAAATTCAGGCAGACACGGTCTTGGCCTTGTCGGCGTATTCCGTGATTTGGTCGAAGTTCAGGTACTTGTAGATCTGGGCGCTGGAAGCGTCGAGCACGCCCACGCCTTCCAGGTACTCGGCCTTGGTCGGGATGCGACCCAGGCGTGAGCAGATGGCGGCCAGTTCGGCCGAGCCCAGGTACACGTTCGAGTTCTTGCCCAGACGGTTCGGGAAGTTACGCGTGCTGGTCGAGAAGACCGTCGCGCCTTCCTTCACTTGCGCTTGGTTGCCCATGCACAGCGAGCAGCCTGGCATTTCCATGCGGGCGCCAGCGGTGCCCAGAACGCCGTAGTGGCCTTCTTCGGTCAGCTGTTGTGCGTCCATCTTGGTCGGAGGGGCGACCCACAGCTTGACGGGGATGTCGCGCTTGCCTTCGAGCAGCTTGGAAGCGGCACGGAAGTGACCGATGTTGGTCATGCAAGAGCCGATGAACACTTCATCGATCACGGCGCCAGCGACGTCCGACAGCGTCTTGACGTCATCGGGGTCGTTCGGGCAGGCCAGGATAGGTTCGTGGATGTCGGCCAGGTCGATCTCGATCACGGCGGCGTATTCGGCGTCGGCGTCACCCTTCATCAACTGCTGGTCGGCCAACCAGGCTTCTTGAGCGGCGATGCGGCGTTGCAGCGTGCGCGCGTCTTCGTAGCCGTTGGCGATCATGTTCTTCATCAGCGTGATGTTGCTGTTGAGGTACTCGGCCTTGGTCGGGATGCGACCCAGGCGTGAGCAGATGGCGGCCAGTTCGGCCGAACCCAGGTACACGTTCGAGTTCTTGCCCAGACGGTTCGGGAAGTTACGCGTGCTGGTCGAGAAGACCGT
>JAVLFO010000481.1:0-2279 GCA_046052805.1 Aquabacterium sp.
GCCGCCCAGGCCCAACAAGGCGCCCACCAGGAGGCACCCTGCGGTGCGCGGCGCGCGCACGCCCCACACGATTTGCGCCGAAAGCGGGTCTGCAGCGGCACTCCACGGCGACTGCCAACCCACACTGCCCACTCCCAGCCCCAAGCACACCAACAGGGCCATGAGCACGATCAGCGCGAAAGCCAAAGGCAGCTTCATGTGCCCATCCCAAGGCATTGCGCCAGCACGCGGGCGGCCAAACCCAAGCGCGGCCCGGGCCTCGACATCACGTCGTAGTCGCTGGGGGACAGGCCACACACACGCCTTTTTTGTACGGCCGGCAAAGCCGACCAGCCGGGCCGCTGCAACATGGCGGGCACCTCGTGCGCGGCCAACACCATCACATCGGGCTGGGCACGCAACACGAACTCCGGATTCAGCTTGGGGAATGGGCCCAGGCTGGCGGGCACCACATTGCGCGCACCCAAGCTCGCCAACAACTGGCCGATGAACGAAGACTCGCCAGCGGCATAAGGCGCAGAGCTGACTTCGACATACACGCGCCGCCCGACAGCCGCCAAGGGCAAGGCAGCTCGGGCCCGCGCCATGTCTTGCTGCACGCCCCGCCACACGGCACGCGCACGTTCAGGTCGCGCCAACAAGGTCGCCACCTGATCCAGCATGTGCTGACCACTGGGCAGATCCACGGCATCGAGTTCGGCCACCACCAAGCCCAAGCTGCGCAAGCGCGCCGCCAAGCGTGACGCCGGCGCCACCAGCACCAGGTCTGGCCGCAGGGCCAAGATGGCCTCGACGCTGACGTCGTCGAGCCCGCCCAACTTGGGCAGCGCTTTGACGCGCTCAGGCCAGTTCGACCACCGATCCGTGGCCACCAAAGCGCCGCAAGCATCGAGCGCACAAACCGTTTCAGTCAGCGAAGGCAACAAGGACACGATGCGCTGGGGGGGCTGAGCCAGCCGAACCTGCGCACCACGGTCATCCACGATGGACACGCCAGCCGCCCAAGCCATCGCTGGCCCCAAGAGCAACGCTGTTGCGATAAGCCAGGCCCACAGGCGCGCGGCGCTCATGACCACACCTGCACCGGCTGCGTGAAAGGCTGCCCCGCCGCCATGAAGGTGATGTGTGCGCAAGACTGCGCCACGGCTTGGTTCAAGCGACCCAGCTCGTCCACAAAGTGACGAACCTCCGCCCCCATGGGGATCACGCCCCAGCCCACCTCGTTGCTGACCAAGATCACCGGCGACATCAGCGTGCGCAAGGCATCGATCAAATTGGCCTGAAGCGCATCGGCCAGCACGCCAGGCGGATGCGCTTGCGCAGGCATGAGCACCTGCGTCAGCCACAAGGTCAGGCAGTCCACCACCAGCAAACGCCCGGGCTGCGCCGCCTCACGCAGCGCGGCCGCCAAGTCCAGCCCCGCTTCAACGGTGGCAAAGCTTGAGGGGCGATCTTGGCGGTGGCGCTCGATGCGCTGGCGCATCTCGTCATCGCTCGGCAACGCCGTGGCCACCACCATCACGCTGTGCTGCGGCGACTGGGCCTGCCAAGCCTTGGCCAGACGCTCGGCATGACGCGACTTGCCGCTGCGTTGGCCGCCGATGATCAGGTGGTGGGCTTGGGACGTCATGCGAGATCAGAACACACGTGACACGCTGAACTTGAGGTTACGGCCTGCATGAGGATAGACACTGGGCTCGCCACATTGGTAGCTGTAGCCGTAGTTGTATCCCTTGCGGTCGGTCAGGTTCGTGCCTGTCACGGCCAAGGTCCACACACGATCCGACCACGCATAGCGTCCGTCCAGCAACGCCGACGTCGGCACACGCATCGTGCATTGGTTGGACTCATCACCCGAGTAGCGCGAGGCAGCCAAATACTGCGCGCCCATTTCAACGGTGTGCTGATTGTTGATGCGGTATGTGGCCCTTGCCGTGGCCGAGTGCGGGGCCACCTGCGTCATTTCCTTGCCCGCGTTAGGGCCGGATCGGTATTGAGCCGAAACCTGCTGCCAGGTGCCCGTCAGGGTCAGGTTCTGCAGCACAGTCCAATGGCCTTCCAACTCCACACCCGAACGCTGGGTCGGGTCGAGATTGGTGTTCGCGTTGACGTTGGCCACGAAAGCAATCTCATTGACCGTCTTTTGTTTGAACACGCGCAAGGTCGCGCCGTCGCCACCCGCAGCCCATTTCACGCCCACTTCGCGATCGCTGCTTTGTTGTGGCAGCAAAGCCCCTTGCGATGGGGTCTGGCGGCTCTCATCGATGTTGGCCAAGCGA
>JAVLFO010000482.1:0-1738 GCA_046052805.1 Aquabacterium sp.
CCAAGCTTGAATCACCTTTTTAAATTCTGCAGGGCTTGTTTCGTTCAATGGTTTTTCCAATGAAAATTTCGCTTTTTCCAAGTTTTTTTTGATGGTTTCTAGAAACAGTCACAGGACATCTCATATACTACTCCGACCCAAAGTAGTTTGGCCTTGGCGAAGCCACGAAACCACCACACAAGACAAACCAAACCAAAGCCATTTCCAAAAGAGGAAAGGGAAAGAAAACGAGCTAAAATAAATGGTTATTCGTATTTATATTTAATCCCAAAAAATTTACGCACCGAATCATGTGGTTCTGAAACCAATGATTCGCCTTCTTTTTCTTTTACAGCTTTTAAATGAACGTACTTGTGGACAGCAATGCTCCACAACAACTCTGGATCAAAATTTTGTACTACTTCTTTCACACAATCTTCAAGTCGATCTTGAAACCATTTTTCATTATGAACTGTTGGGATAAAATCAATGTTGTGCATTCGTTCTGACATTTTGTCTTGTACTTGTTTATCTAATGAATTCCAATATCCACCATCACATAAATTGAACGCAGGAGAATTAGGAGCTTGTCTTGAAATATAAAGTCCTTTTTGTTTCATTTCAACTTCCGTTTTCGCGAAATGTAATCCTTTTGGATTATGTCCTCCAGCCTGATCAGCTTGAATTGTCGCTTGTCGTGCTGGTGGAGGAAGGCTTGGTTGTCGTTGTGGTGGCGGATTTAATACACGTGCTCGAACTCGTTCAAGAAGATCCGGTTTATTTCCAATAAGTTTTAATCCATGGCTTCTCAAATAATCTTTTAATTGATTTACTGTTTTGCTTTCAAGTGGTTCTTGAGACCAATCCAATCCAACTGGAATTCCTCCACCGCTTGCGATGTGGCAATAATACGTTCTTTCACTACACTAGAGTTTCCCGAAGGACACAATCTGTGAACTCGACAGTATTCTCTTAATCGCTCTAAATTAACACTTGTTTCAACAAATCGAGCAGTCCATTGATCGTATTGCTCTTGAAAAACAACCTCTTCAGGATTTGCTTCTGCATTTTGCTTTCTTTCTGCAATGGAAGCAGTGGTGAGTCTTTCAGGAACGCCATTGTTGCAATATCGAATTCCATCATCCACACGACCATTGAGATTGTGATATTTCTCAACTGCAACAGCGATAGAATCGTGATCGTTTCCCATAATGTAGCAATAATTTTCTTCATTTATTGTTCCTTCAACGAGACGCGATTCACCAATGCGGTGTTCACCATAATTTCTTTTGTAAGGAGCATCGATTTGAAATCTACGAACTTGTACAATGCCGTTGCGATGGTCAAATTTAGGACGAATTGTAAGACCTCCACGTTTTTTACCACATTCTTCTGGATTTAATAAATACGGTGCAGTCAATGTCGCAACAAGAATAATTTGTGGTGGGTGATGTTTCATGGAATCAAAAACTTGTTTCATTTTGAGTATTTGCTCCTTTGTATTTGGAACCACTCCATTTTGGTTGACAGTTTCTTAATATTGCTGTGTGAGTTTATGTTTGTGATATTTATCATGTTATACTTACCACCTTCTTTCAACTCACCAGAAAGTGACATGCAACGTCCCAATCCGAAAGAAAACGTTAATATCTTTTCAAACTTCGCGTCGAGGGAAAGCAAGCAAAAACAATAACGTTCCTCCCAAAAGTGAAAATCTGTCTCTTATACACATCTGACGCTGCCGACGATCTTACGCGTG
>JAVLFO010000483.1:0-4890 GCA_046052805.1 Aquabacterium sp.
GATGGACAAATCCTGCATGGCCAGACCGAGGTCGATGAGGCTTTGTTGACCGGCGAGTCTCGTGCGGTTGCGAAATCGGTCGGCCAATTGGTCGTGGCGGGCAGCGTCAACCTGGGTTCACCCGTGTGGATGTCGATCGAGCGCCTCGGGCCTGAGACGCGCTATCAGCAGATCGTGTCCCTGGTTCACCAAGCCATGACCGACAAGCCGGGTTGGATGCGACAAGCCGACCGCTTGGCTGGCCCATTTTTGTGGGGCGTTTTGTTGTTGGCCGGCGCCGGCGCGCTGGGCTGGCATTGGATTGACCCCAGCCGCGCGGTGTGGGTGGCGGTCTCTGTTTTGGTGGTGACATGTCCGTGCGCGCTGTCGTTGGCCGCGCCATCGGCCTTGCTGGCCGCGGCCGGCGCCCTGGGCAAGCGTGGTGTGTTGGTGCGCAGGCTCGATGCGCTCGAGGCGCTGGCCCACGTTGACCACGTGTATTTCGACAAAACCGGCACCCTCACCGAGCCTGAGCTGAGGGTGATGCAGGTGTGGACGCTGGCCGGTGCATGGCCCATCGCGCAAGGTGTTCAAGCCGAAGCCGCTCTTGCGAAAGCCGACCAAGACTTGTGGCGAAGCATGCTTTCGTTGGCTGCGCTGTCGCAGCACCCGCTGTCGCAAAGCCTGGTCAAGGCCACCTCAAGCGGCTTTCAGCCGATGGCTTGGCATGACGCCAAAGAGTTGGCTGGCAAGGGCATGCAAGCCCAAGACGACCGTGGCTGGGTGTGGCGACTGGGTGGACGAGACTGGGTGCTTGAGGGAGAAGTGGGGCTGACTTCTGCAACCGAAGCCCGCGTATGGATGGCTGCCCGTGACGGGCTGGGCATGGTTGTTCGCCAGACGCTCATGGCTGTCGCCCTGGATGAAAGCATCCGAGCCGAAGCGCCTGAGGCCATCCAAGGCATTCAGGCGCAGGGTTGCAAGGCATGGATGCTGTCGGGCGATCATGCCGAGCGGGTGGCCAGTGCCGCCGCCTTGCTGGGCCAAGGCACTGAGCCGATGGCGGTGGCGCAGGCCCACGCCAGTCCCGAGGACAAGCTGCGTGTGATCACCCAGGCACAGTCAAGCGGGCACACCGTGGCTGTGGTGGGCGATGGCATCAACGATGCGCCAGTGCTGGCGCAGGCGCAGGTCTCGATCGCGCTTGACCAAGGCGCCGCCTTGGCTCAGTCTCAGGCAGACCTGATCATCTTGGGCGGGCGGCTGACGGGGGTGCCCTACGCCATCGCCCTGAGCCGCCAGACGCAAAGGGTGGTCAGACAAAACTTGGCTTGGGCCGCTGTCTATAACCTGGCGTGCATCCCGCTGGCCCTGCTGGGTTACCTGCCCCCGTGGTTGGCAGGGTTGGGCATGGCGTTGAGTTCGTTGGGCGTTGTGCTCAACGCGCTGAGACTTGGCGCCTTGCGCGCCTGACTGGGAGAGGTCTCATGGAAATCTTGTACGTCCTGTTGCCCGTGTCGGTGTTGCTGGTCCTTGCGATCCTGGCCGTGCTGGGGTGGGCGGTCAACAGTGGGCAGTTTGAGGACATCGAGCAAGAGGCTCTGCGAATACTTCAACAGGAAGACCCAAAAGACGCCGGCAAGCTTGAGCAGCATCAAGGGTAGTTAATGGTTTGCCCTCACAATTGAGGCTGTAACAAAGGAGAAAAAGAGATGGCATCCAACCACTCTGCCACGTACAACGATGCGGTTGTACGGCAGTTCGCCATTGCCGCTGTCGTCTGGGGTGTCGTCGGCATGGCTGTCGGCGTCTTGATCGCTTCCCAGCTTGCATGGCCTGAACTCAATTTTGGTATCCCTTGGCTGACGTATGGTCGCTTGCGCCCACTGCACACGAACGCGGTGATCTTTGCGTTTGGTGGCTGCGCGCTGTTCGCCACGTCCTACCACGTCGTGCAGCGCACCTGTCAGGCCCGACTTTTCGGCGGCCCGCTCGCGCAGTTCACGTTTTGGGGCTGGCAGTTGGTGATTTTGTTGGCTGCTTTGTCACTGCCCATGGGCTATACCACGGGCAAAGAGTACGCCGAGTTGGAATGGCCCATCGACATCCTGATCACCATCGTGTGGGTGGCCTATGCCTTGGTCTTTTTTGGCACGATTGGGCAACGCAAGGTTCGCCACATCTATGTGGCCAACTGGTTTTACGGTGCCTTCATCATTGCGGTGGCCCTGCTTCACATCGTCAACAGCGCCGAGATCCCGGTGGCAGGCACTGGCTTGCTGCACCCCAAGAGCTATTCCGCCTATGCGGGCGTCCAAGACGCCATGGTGCAATGGTGGTATGGCCACAATGCCGTGGGTTTCTTCTTGACGGCAGGCTTTCTGGGCATGATGTATTACTACATCCCCAAGCAAGCTGGGATGCCCGTGTATTCGTATCGCTTGTCGATCGTGCACTTCTGGGCGCTGATCTTCACGTACATGTGGGCGGGTCCTCACCACCTGCATTACACGGCTTTGCCTGACTGGACGCAGTCGGTCGGCATGGTGTTTTCGTTGATCCTGCTGGCACCTTCGTGGGGCGGCATGATCAACGGCATCATGACTTTGTCGGGTGCCTGGTACAAGCTGCGCGATGACGCCATCTTGAAGTTCCTGATCGTGGCTTTGTCTTTCTACGGCATGTCCACCTTCGAAGGTCCCATGATGGCCATCAAGACCGTGAACTCGCTGTCGCATTACACCGACTGGACCATCGGTCACGTTCACTCAGGTGCTCTGGGCTGGGTCGGTCTGATCTCGATGGGCTCGCTGTACTACTTGATCCCACGCATGTTTGGCCGCACCACGATGTACAGCGTGCAAGCCATATCAGTTCACTTCTGGGCGGCGACCACGGGCATCGTTCTGTACATCGCTGCGATGTGGATCGCCGGCGTGATGCAAGGCCTGATGTGGCGCGCGGTCAACCCAGACGGCACCTTGGTCTACAGCTTCGTTGAAGGCGTCAAGGCCACCCATCCGTTCTACGTGATGCGGGTGTGCGGCGGCTTGCTGTACCTCGGCGGCATGCTGCTCATGTTGTGGAACACCGTGATGACGGTCATGGCCGGTAAGGCTGTGACGGCGCGCATCGGCGGGCAACCCGCCTACGCTTGAGGAGAACCACATGGCTGACAACAACCACAAGATCGAGACCTTCTCGCACGAGCGCATTGAAACCAGCAACACCCTGATGATCGTGCTCACGCTCATCGTGGTGGCCTTCGGGGCCTTGGTTGAAATCGTTCCGCTGTTCTTCCAGCACAGCACCACCGAGCCAGTGGCCGGGCTCAAGCCTTACACAGCGCTGCAGCTGGCAGGTCGCGACGTGTACTTGCGTGAAGGCTGCTACGGCTGCCACTCGCAAATGATCCGACCCTTCCGTGCCGAAACCCTGCGTTATGGCCACTACTCGATGGCTGGCGAATTCGTTTACGACCATCCTTTCCAGTGGGGCTCCAAGCGCACAGGTCCTGACCTGCATCGTGTTGGGGGCAAGTACTCTGACGAATGGCATCGCGCGCACTTGAACAACCCACGTGACGTCGTACCCGAGTCCAACATGCCCGCTTACCCGTGGCTGCTTGAGAACAAGGTGGACGCTGCAGGCATTGCGCCGCGCATGGAGGCCTTGCGCAAAGTGGGCGTGCCTTATACCGACGCCGAGATCAAGGCCTCGGCCGAAGAGGCCAAGGACAAGACCGAGATCGAGGCCGTGATTGCCTACCTGCAGGTGCTCGGCACCGCCGTGAAATAAGGAGCAGCGCACATGGATGTCATCGTCATGCGGAGCATTTTCACTGTGTCTTGCCTGTGCGTTTTCGTGGGCATCGTGGTGTGGGCCTATTCGCGCCGCAACAAGTCCCAATTTGAAGAGGCAGGCCGTCTGCCTCTCGCAGAAGATTGATTGGAGGCTCTTTCATGAGCGACTTCATTTCCAGTACATGGTCTTGGTATGTGATCGGGATCGTGGTGTTTGGCCTGCTGTATTGCGCCTTCGTCTTGATCGGCGCGGCCAAGCACAGGGTCGTCTATGACGCCCAGGGCAATGTCGACAAAACAACCGGCCACGTGTGGGACGGTGATCTGCGCGAGCTGAACAACCCCCTGCCGCGTTGGTGGTTGATGCTTTTCATCATCACGCTGGTGTTTGCGGTTGTCTACTTTGTCTTGTACCCAGGCTTGGGTGACTACAAGGGCAAGCTCAACTGGTCGCAGGTGGGTCAGCTTGAGACCGAGATGAGCAAAGCCAAGGTCGAGCAGGACAAGATCTTTGCCAAGTTCAAGAACGCATCGGTCGAAGATCTTTCTCGTGACCCACAAGCCCATGCCATCGGCGAGCGTCTGTTTTTGAACAACTGTGCGGCTTGCCACGGCTCCAATGCCAAGGGCGCCAAGGGCTTCCCCAACTTGACCGACAGCGATTGGATCTACGGCGGCTCGCCAGAGAAAATCATTGAAACGATCACTTTGGGTCGACGCGGCCAGATGCCCATCATGGCGCCTGCCGTGGGTACGTCCGAAGAGGTACGTCAAGTGGCCAATTACGTGCTGAGCCTGTCGGGTAGTGGGCACAACTCGATCATGGCCGAGCTGGGCAAAGACAAGTTCAAGAAGGTCTGTGCCGCCTGTCACGGAGCCGATGGCAAGGGCAACCAGGCCATCGGGGCGCCGAACCTGAGCGACAAGATTTGGTTGCACGGCTATGGCGAAGAGGCCATCATGGCCATGGTCAACAAAGGCAAGCTGAACATGATGCCGGCGCAAAACGCTCGCCTGTCTGAAGATCAGATCAAGGTGGTTGCGTCTTATGTCTGGAGTTTGTCGCACGCAAGCCAGACAGCTTCGGCCAACCTGTCTCTTATACACA
>JAVLFO010000484.1:0-5102 GCA_046052805.1 Aquabacterium sp.
GATCTACACTCGACTAGTCGTCGGCAGCGTCAGATGTGTATAAGAGACAGAGTTCAGGCCGCGTGCGCGGTGGCCCACGGTCTTGCCACCCTGGCCGGCCACGATGGCGTAAGGCTCGACCTTCTTGCCCACGGTGGTGTTGGCCGAGACCACGGCGCCTTCGCCAATGTGCGCGCCGGGCAAGATGATGGCGCGCGAGGTGATCCAGGCGTAGTCGTCGATGCGCACGGGGGCAGAGACCGACCAGAACTCAGGCGCGTCGAGGTCGTGTCCGCCGGCGACGATGAGCACGTGAGAGGCGATGGCCACGTGGTTGCCGATGGTCAGGCCGGAGCGGGCGTCGATCTGGCAGTGCCAGCCGATGCAGGTGTCCTCGCCAATGACGAGGTTTTCAACACCCAGGATCTCGGTGTTGCGCCACACGCTGGAGCCTTTGCCGATGTGGGCGCCGCCCAATCGCAACCAAGCCAGGCGCACGTTGTGGCTGGGGATCTTGTTGATGAAGATGTTGTAGAGCTGCTCCCAGATGCGCCGCATGCGGTCGACCAAGGTGGGCCAGTTCTTGCCGTAATCGGGCAGCTTTTTGCCCGGCACTTCGTCGAACAAAACCACGAACAGCTTTTGCGCCAAGGGGTGGGTGATGCGCTTGCGAATGTCGAGGCAGGCAATGTGGACCACAGTGTCGTCGGGGCCCTTGCCAGCGCTTTCAAAGAGCACGTTGTTGGCCAGTGACCAGTCGTAGGCAGCTTGCAGATCGGGCTCGGTGGCTTGCAGGCGTGCGGCGTAATCGCCCAGCCGGGCGCGCAGGTTGTGGCTGTGAAGGATGCGGTGTTTCATGGGCGATCACCTTGAGAGGGCTGTGTTTCTTGGGCGGCGCGGGCTTGCTGCAAACCCATCGCCAGGATCAACCAGAACAGCGAAATCAGCACCTGGGTGAAACTGAAGTAGTGGTCAATGAAGCCCGTGGTCAGCGCTGCAATCACCGTGCCCACGGTGGCGATGCGCATGGCATTGGCCGACGTGATGTGCGCGAAGGTGCCTGGCATGCGCACCTCACGCCACCAAGCGCGCGTGACGGCGATGAACAAGAGCATGCCCGGCAGGCCCAGCTTGAACCAGTAATTCAACCAGAGGTTGGAGATGCCGTAGACATTGAGTTCGGGGGATGAGGCCGGTGTGTCGGCCTTGAAACCCAGACCCAGGGGGTAGCGCAGGGCGTTGCCAGGGAAGTGTTTGTATTCTTCAAAGCGCACGCCGGTGCTGACGTCGTTGGACGAGAACAGCGACAAAAAGCGCTGCTGTGCGGGCGGGTAGACCAGCAGCAAGCCGGTGGCCAAGAACAGTGCCACGATCAGGCCACGAACGGCGTAAGGCGTTTTCTTGATCGCCAACCAGACCACCAACACGACCACGGCCAGCAAAGCGCCGCGAGATCCGCAAAACACGATGCCGGCGATGGCGCCCAAGGCCACGAACCAGCCCAGGGCGCGGCGCCAGCCTCGGTGCATGACGCCATAAAACAAGCCCAGCGGCGCGGCCAGCAACAAGGCACCCCCGGTGGAGTTGGGGTGCACCCAAGGCGAGGCCATGCGGCCCGGGTCGGCACCAAAGATGTCGGCAATGGCATCGGGGCGGGCGTACTGCAGGGCGGTGAGGAAAGGCACCATCAAGCGGGCGTCGCGGCCTTTGACGAAAAAGCCCAGCGAGATCACCAACAGCCCGGCAAAGCCGATGAGCAGGCACAGCAGCAAGCGCTCGCGGTCACGCGGCTGCGAGGCCAACAGCGGCACCAAGAACAAGGGCGACACGTTGAGCAGGTAGCGCGCCCAGTTGACCGGACCGATGCCCTCGCCTTGCGGGATCATTTGGCCGGCGATCAGCGGCACGATGGTCCAGGCCATGAACAAGAGCATGACGCGCTCGGTGGGCCGTTTGGGCAAGGGCGGCAGCGTGCCGCTCAACCACTGGAAGAACACCCCCACCCAGGTCAGGGCCAGCAAAGCCTCAGAGGTGGTGATGCGCACGCCCAGGGTGATGGTCATCCAAGGCAAGGCGGGCGCCAGCAGGCAAAACAGCAAGAGCCCCCGCAAGGGTTGCGAAGCGATGTAGACCGCGGCCGCGATGGCCACGGCCGCCAGCATGCCCACCGGCGGCCCGGCCAACAAGGTGATGGCAGCAAAGAACAGGCCCGCCAAGGCGGGGAAAAAGCGCGATGCGCCGTTCATGCGGCCCTCGGCTGTGCGACGGTGAGGCTGGCGTACACCGCCTCGAGCTGGCTGGCCGCGCGTGACCAGTCAAAGCGCTCGCGCACCAAAGCGCGTGCGGCCTGGCCCATGGCGGCGGCCTCTGCAGGGTGGGTGAGTGTGTGCACGATGGCCTGCGCCATGGCCGGCGCATCGCGCGCCACGCGGGCGTGCACACCATCCACAGCGTCCAGGCCCGACAGGCCTTCGGGTGTGCTGATCAGGGGCAGGCTGGCCGCCATGGCCTCGAGCACCTTGAGCTTGGAGCCGCCGCCAAAACGCAGCGGCGCCACAAACGCGGCCGAGCGGGCCTGGACCTCGGTGAGGTCGGGCACATAGCCCATCCAATCAATGCGCGGGTCGGGGAAGCGCTGGCGCCAGGCATCGGGCAGGCCGTGTCCACAGACGCGAAAGCGCAGTTTGGGGTTGAGCGCCCACACGCGCGGCCAGACCTCGGTCAGCGCCCACTCGACGGCGTCGACATTGGGCGCGTATTCGTAGTTGCCAACGAACAGGGCGGTGGACGAGCTCAGGTCAGGAGTGACACGGGCAAAGCCTCGGGTGTCAACGCCATTGCTGACCACGTGCGTGGGACGACCGCTGATGTGGCCCAAGGCATGGGCGTCGGCGTCGGTCACGGCCACCACGGCGCTGGCTTGCGACAAGGCACGGCGCTCCCATCGGCGTGCGCGGAACTGGTCGTAGGTGGCCAGGCCACGCAAGGCCGCCGGCCACTTGCCATAGGTGGCCGCGCCCAGTTCGGACTCGACGTTGTGCTCGGTGACGATGAAGGGCTGACCGGTGGCGCGCAGTTCGGCCTCAAAGGGCGCAAAGCCGTAGCTGTGCTCGATCTGCACGGCGTCCCAGCGCTGGCTGCGCAGCAGTTCAGCAAAGCGCGCGCTCAAGGCAGGCGCATAGCCATTGACCGTGGCCAGCAAAGGCAATGAGGACGTGGCCGCATGCCACAGCGTCAGCGGGTGCTTGAGCGGGCGGCGCGGCAGCACGATCAGGGCTTCGAGCAAAGGCGCCAGCATGCGGCGGGTGTCGTCGTCCAACTCGGTTTTGGACTGCACCAGCAGCGTGATGCGGTGGCCGCGCTCGGCCAGCTCGCGGATCAAGTGAAACTGGCGGGCCTTGCCCCCGCTGGTGATGGGCCAGGGCAGGTAAGGCAGGGTCCAGAGCAAACGCAAAGGCGCTGCTGGGGTCGAGGTCACCGCTGTCATGCGTCCACCAGGATTTGCAAGGCGGTGTCCACCGGCACGCTGAGCACGCCGTCAAGCGCGCTCAAGGCCTTCTGCGTGCCCTTGAGCGGCTGGTGCAGCGTGGCGTGGCGTGGCGCGTTTTTCAGGCGCACGGTGCCGGGCTTGTTCGCCCAGACCATCCACAGCTTGCGGCCATCTGGGCGGCGCCAGCCAATGCTCACCAAGCCCTCAGGCAAAGCGCCATCGAGCGTGGGCGGGTTGTCGGGCTCCAGGCGTGGCCCGCAAATTTGCAAGAAGCGCTGCAGCGCGATGTAGACGGGCTTGGGCTCGCCGTTCTCGCGCAGCAGGCCGTAGCTTTGGTCGCGCACCGAGGCGCGCTTGTCCAGGTCTGACAAGGTGAACAAGAAGACCCGGTCGTAGTCGAGGGCGGCCATCAGCGCCAGCCGGCGCAGCGTGTGGTCGGCCTGGCCGTCTTCGCCCACCAGGGGCTGCTCTTCAACGGGGCCTTTGTAGCTGGACCAGCCCCATTCGGTGGACCAGATCTGCTTGACGCCGGCCGAGCGCAGCCATTGGTGCGCCGGCTGCACGCGCTTGACGAAGTCGCGCGCATCGGCCTGCGAGCCTTCGGCCGTGGCGGTGTAGGGGTGATACGCCACCGTAACGTTGAGGTTGAACGCCCCCAGCTTGCCCAGCGCCTCGATCATCAAGCCCTGGCTGCCGCCCATCTCGCTGAAGTAGGCCATGCCGGCCATCGCGATGGGCTTGTTGGGCACGGTGGCACGCAGGCCTTGCACGCTGGTCAAGAGCATGCGGCCATAGCCTTCGGGGTCGGGCTTGGGCGCCCAAAAGCCCAGGATGTTGGGCTCGTTCCAGACCTGCCAGCTGTCGACCTGCGGGTAGCGCTTGGCCAGCATCACCATGCGCTGGGCAAAGACCACCGGGTCGCGCGGCGGGAACTTGTCGAAGTCCGGCTCGTACTCGTCGCCCTTGTCGACGGAAGAGGCCCAACGCGGCGTGCCCACCACGTAGGTGATGTTGCGCAGGCCGACCTCTTTGACCAGGGCCATCATGGCGTCGATGGGCTCTAATTTGTACTGGCCCTCTTGGGGTTCCAGCAAGAACCAGTGCAAGCCCAGGCGCACCCAGTTCAAGCCCAAGGCCTGCAGCTGCTTGACCTGCTTGCGCGCCACCTCGATGGGGAACCACTGCAGCTGGGCATTGACGCCCAGGAAGTCGCGCCAGACCACGGGCCGCACCGGCTTGAGCGCTTGCACCGGCAAGCCGTCCCAAGGCCAAGCTTGGGCCAAAGGCGCGGCAGCCAGCGCAGCAGCGCCCAAAACAACGTCGCGGCGCGCAGGCGATGGCAGCGTCTGGACGCCATCGGCCCCAATGGGTGCGGGTTCCGGGCGGGGGGTCGCCATCAGAGGGGCACCCGCGTGCCCTGCTTGCTTTGCTGCAAGACGGCGTCGAAGTAACCTGCAAAGGCATGCCCTGTGCGACCCCACTGGCGGATTTCGCCCAGGTCGCGCGCGGCCGTGGACCACTGCTGCAAACGCGCGGGCTCAGTCAACACGGCGGCGATGGCGTCGCTCAACTGGCCGATGTGGCCTTGCGCGTACGACACGCCGTTGCCATGGCTGATCTCTTCGGCAAAAGC
>JAVLFO010000485.1:0-3112 GCA_046052805.1 Aquabacterium sp.
TTCGTCGGCAGCGTCAGATGTGTATAAGAGACAGCAAGCATATTGATGCCAATCGTCATCGCTCCAATAAGCGCGAATTGCAGGAAGTACGTACTCATATTGTGAAGGCCCCAGAAACAATTGTGCAATCGTGCGAGGCATGGGTAGAAATGAGTGAACTTGCAACCGATGCGGACAACCCAGTTACAAGCGAGCACTATATAGTCTTATCCTTTAACGAGCGATCATTCGCACATTCTCGCCCTCCCAAAGCTAGAAATCGGACACCCTAAGCTAGAAATCGGACACCCTTGACACCGAAAGAGACTAAGCAGCTCATTGAATGGTTGTTGCAATATTCTGTTGATGATGTTTGGAAGAAAAAGATAGCCCCGCTGATTCTGAAGCAAAGTGAGGCGAACTTTCCTTACTCGAGGCTGGTTAGGTTGACTGAGGGTGATTTGCGTAAGTTTGCTCTCAAGGTGGGCTTAAACAAGAATATTAAGCCTGGAGCCGCTGATTTTACGGAGACTCGTCGTTTGGTGGATGAGCTAAGATCTAAAGGATACATGGTTTACCTCAAACTTCCTGGGGAGGATCCTGGTTCTTGCTCTACAATACCTGATTGTGTCCGGAAATACTTGACAAAAAAGGACCTATTTTTGTTCGTGCAGACAGAATTGCAAGCGAGGTTAATGGAGAAATATGGGATCATAATTGGAACTGATGGAACTCACGGGACGTTATCATACGGGAACCTGAAGCTAATATCTCTGTTTGTTACAACATACGACGAGGATGAAAGCGTGGATGAACGCGGGTTTCCGGTTGGGCTTATTATAAGCACGTCAGAACGAACCGATGTTCACAAGGCTGCAATCACATGTGTTCGATTGAACGTCAGAGAAGATTGGAAGCCCAAACTTATCATGAGTGATATGGCATTTAGTGCATTCAACGCCTGGAGTGAAATATTCACTGGAATTCACTGGTTATGGTGTGTCTTTCATGTTTGGCAAGCTTGGCACAAGAAGATAAAGCAAGCCCCACGACCCAACGGAATGAATCAGGATGATTATGCACGAATCCGTGGACATCTGCTACATCAAATGCTCCACCTCATTTGCCCTTCAGAATCTAAAATGAGTTGGGCGGAGTTTGATTCATTGGCCAATGATCTTCGCAAGATCATGCTTGCAAAAGGTTTCGTTCCCCTTGTTGAGAGCTTTGACACTTATCTCAAGAACAAAGATCGTTGGGCTCCACCGGCAAGAAGGGAGGCCGTTGAAGCGATTTTCGGCAAGGGATGTCGGCTTCCAATGCTTGCTAAAAGCAACAACTGCGTCGAGAGTTTTTTCAGGGTCCTGAAATGGGTGTTGCTAAAGGGAAAATGTTCCTTGACCCTTGCGAGTCTTTTGGGTGTTTGGGATGAGCACCAAGCCAGAATACGTGTCAATCTTTGCAAATGCGGAGTGCTGCTCAACGAGCTTATTCGTTCAACTCGGGTTCAACTCTATCTTGAGGATGGTTCCAAGGAGAACAAATCCATGAGGCTGGATTTAACATCGCAGAGTGCAGAGCTGACTGGAATTGATAAAAGCATCATTGACTCGGTTGCAGAGATGGCAGAACAAAATCAAATACTTGACGATGATGATGATGATGAAAACGAATGTACTGACGATTCCTCAGACTCAGATGGCCCTGATGTAGAGGAGAACGATGATGGTCCAGAAGGAGGTAATAAAACTGCGGTTTGGCCCTCGATAGTTGTTCCTAATTTGTTGCGACAATCCTTGGAGGCAGAGAGATCCGCAGCATCCTCATTGAACAATCGAATTGGAGATCTTTCGACTAGACTGGAAGCTCTGAGAATTTGGAACGATAAGCATCCAAACCAGTTTGAATCACATAAGAAGACCCTCTCGTCGAGCATTGGTTCGCTTTGCCAGTGTATCGACATAGCCACCGGTCTCACCATAGATGTTTCAGAAGTGGAGATGGGTGGTGTGAAAGCGTTTGTTAAGCAAGCTGGGAACTATGGCACCTCCATTGCAGAGGACATTCTGGAAACCTCTGCAGAGGTTCTTAACAAAGTGAAGCGCAAAAGCAAGAAGAAAAATAACGTCAAAGATGTTAGTGATGAAGCTTTTGAAAAGTTCCGCGACGAAATTTTTGCAGAGGAAGATTTTGAGGTCAAATTGCGAGATGCAGAAGCAAACTACAATTGTCTGAACTTTCGTACTTTGCGAAGCGCTCTGGAGCGCAACACCTCGAAACGACTGTACGGAATCGCAACATTCATTCTTGGGCTTTCATTGTCAACTAGTTTGAGAAAAAGTAAGATAATCGATTCCATCGTCAAGGTCATTGATAGCCAAGGCTTAAAGGTTCCTGATCTTGAGTTGGT
The DNA here is from genome assembly GCA_046052805.1 of Aquabacterium sp. Taxonomy (GTDB): domain Bacteria; phylum Pseudomonadota; class Gammaproteobacteria; order Burkholderiales; family Burkholderiaceae_C; genus Aquabacterium. The sequence continues at coordinate 2,390 of JAVLFO010000485.1, forward strand.
AGTTGCCGATGTTGGGGTAGTTGTTGAGGATAATCTTGAGAATCAATTGTTCAAAGGTGAGGTTGTGTGGCTGAAAGCGAACTCGACAACAAACCTGGGTGATTCAGCTGTCACAGTATGTTTAGATGACCCACTACGTGGTTACGTTACACGCGGCAATAGTACTGTTGTTGAAATCGAAGTGTTGCCAAAACTCATTCGATGGGGAAGATTGAGTGAAAATTGCAAGACTCTCGATGACTTAAAATAATTACTAACTATTTTTTGCGACCATATCATTCCTTCAACAACAGTTTAGCGCGGTATTTTTAAGCAATATTTTCTCTACTGACTGTTCACAACCCCCGCAGAAAAATCTCCAAGTCTTTTTATATGGGGGCCTAGTGTTTTCTTAAGTGTTAAGAGGCGATAAAAAACCCATATAGAATCCTGTGTGAAAGCGCTGCGGCGGTTCAAGATGCGCAAACTGATGTAGACCATTGGAACTGCTGATGATTGTGACGCTGGGCTCGGGGGGCTTGTTTAGCAGGTCATTTAATTCGTATCAAATAACAGAGTTTATCGATCGGACGTAAGCGCTTAATCATGACCAAGTCGATGTTTACCAAATTGATCGAAATCGAACGACGAGATACTTGGCAGAAATTGGTTCACAAAGGAGCTGTGTTCTTTCATACAAGCGATACCTGCTTTATGCCCTGTCTCTTATACACATCTGACGCT
>JAVLFO010000486.1:0-6693 GCA_046052805.1 Aquabacterium sp.
TGGTCCTGGCGAGACCCAGCTGGAGCTGGACCGCCGGATGATCGACCAAAAAATCAAGTCGCTCAAAGAGCGGCTGGTCAAGGTCAAGAAGCAACGCAACACCCAGCGACGCTCGCGCGACCGCGCAGGCACCTTCCGAGTCTCCTTGGTCGGTTACACCAACGCGGGCAAGTCGACGCTGTTCAATGCCTTGACCAAGGCGGGTACCTACGCAGCCGATCAGCTGTTTGCCACCCTTGACACTACGACGCGTCAGTTGTTTCTGGCCGAGGCGCAGCGCAGCGTGACCTTGTCTGATACCGTAGGCTTCATTCGCGATTTGCCGCACAGCTTGGTCGAGTCTTTCGAGGCCACGCTGCAAGAGGCGGCCGAGGCAGACGTTTTGCTGCATGTGGTTGACGCGTCCAGCCCCGTTTTGCAAGAGCAAATCGACGAGGTTTTGCGCGTCATCGACAGCATTGGTGCCAGCGATATCCAGCAAGTGCTGGTTTTCAACAAATGCGACTGCCTGCCAGAGCATCAACAGCCACGCCACCAGCGTGATGTCTACGCCTTGCCATCGGGCCGTGCGTGCACGCGCGTGATGGCCAGTGCTTTGGATGGCACGGGCATGGACGTGTTGCGCCAGGTCCTCGCTGAAGCCGCTTTGAAGGGGCTGGAGGGTGGGCTTGATGCCGATCAGGCGTCAGATCCGCGCTTCGCCGTGCACAATCACCTTGTTCCAGAGGCAGCCAGCCCGGTCTGCCCTGGTCTTCCAACCGTCGGAACATGAACATGCAATCCCTGCAAACGGGCCTGGTGTCCGTTCAACGCCCCGCCCAAACCTTGGGTGCTGCGACCATCGCGCTGGCTTCTGGCATTTTGTCGCGCGTGCGCTTGTTGGCCGTGCAGACACTGCACCGCGTTGGCCTGCGCACCGTCGCGTCGAACATCATGCTCAACGACCGTCGAGACGGCCCACCTGACCTTGATGAGCTCTGGAAAGACTTCAACCGCAAACTCAGCGGCTTGTTTTCGGGCAAGGGCGGCTCTGACGGCGGCGGCCCCAGCAGCTTCACTCCCGACCCTTCGGGCGCTGGGCTTGGCGCTGGCTTGATCGCCGGCCTGGTCGCGCTGGTGTGGCTGGGCAGCGGCTTCTTCATCGTGCAAGAAGGCCAACAAGCGGTGGTGATGTCGTTCGGGCGCTTTAGCCACACGGTCGACGCCGGCTTCCAATGGCGTGCGCCTTACCCGTTCCAAAGCCACGAAATCGTCAACCTCACGCAGCTGCGCTCGGTCGATGTAGGTAGCAATTCGGTCATGCAAGCCACGGGCCTGCGCGACTCGTCGATGTTGACCCGCGACGAGAACATCGTCGACATCCGCTTCACGGTGCAGTACCGTCTGGCCGATGCGCGCCAGTACCTGTTCGAGAACCGCAGCTCTGACGAGGCGGTGATGCAAGCGTCTGAGTCGGCAGTGCGAGAAATCGTGGGCAACAGCACCATGGACTCGGTGCTTTACGAGCAGCGCGATGCCATCGCGACCGAGCTGGTCAAGTCGATCCAAAGTCAGCTCAACAAGCTCAAGGCCGGTGTGACGATTGCCAATGTCAACGTTCAAAGCGTGCAGGCGCCGGAGCAGGTGCAAGCGGCCTTTGACGACGCGTTCAAGGCCGGCGCCGATCGCGAGCGCCTCAAGAACGAAGGCCAGGCATATGCCAACGACGTGATCCCCAAAGCGCAAGGCACCGCGGCGCGCCTGCGCGAAGAAGCGGCTGGCTACTCGGCGCGGGTGGTGGCTCAGGCCGAGGGTGATGCCCAGCGTTTCAAAGCTGTGCTGACCGAGTACCAAAAGGCCCCGGGCGTGACCCGTGACCGTCTCTACATCGACACGATGCAGCAGGTTTACAGCAACGTCACCAAAGTCATGGTGGATGCGCGTCAGGGCTCGAACCTGTTGTATTTGCCGCTTGATAAGCTCATGCAAATGAGCAATGGTGGCGCTGCGCCCGTGGCCCCAGCGGCGCCGGCTGGTGCGCCCGCAGCCGATGCCGCCAGCGCAGCCACCCCTGCCTCGACGAGCCAGGATGTTCGTTCACGCGATGGTTTGCGCGGCCGCGACCGCGATGCCCGCTGACCGACCGAACCGACTGCCAAGGAAGCATTCATGAACCGCATTGGTACCATCGTGGTCGGCGCATTGCTGGCCCTCATCCTGGCTTCGTCAACCCTGTTCGTGGTTGATCAACGCCAGTTCGCTGTGGTGTACGCACTGGGCGAAATCAAGGAAGTTGTCAGTGAGCCTGGCCTCAAGGTCAAGCTACCGGCACCTTTCCAGAACGTGGTGATGCTCGACCGTCGCATCCAGACCTTGGACAGCGCCGAAACCCGCCCCATCTTCACGGCCGAAAAGAAGAGCCTGGTGATCGACTGGTTGGTGAAATGGCGCATCAGCGAACCCAAACAGTTCATCCGCAACAACGGCGTCGACATTCGAAACGTTGAGAACCGACTCTCGCCCATCGTGCAAGCTGCTTTGAACGAAGAAGTGACCAAACGCACGGTTGGTGCCATGTTGTCGGCTGAGCGCGAAAAGGTCATGCAGGGCGTGATTCGCCGTCTGGCTGATGATGCCAAGTCCTTCGGCATCGAGGTCGTTGACGTTCGCATCAAGCGTGTTGACTTTGCTGCCAACATCACCGAGTCGGTGTACCGTCGGATGGAGTCCGAGCGCAAGCGCGTGGCCAATGAGCTGCGCTCAACGGGCGGTGCTGAAGGCGAAAAAATCCGCGCCGATGCCGACCGTCAGCGCGAAATCATCGTGGCTGAGGCCTACCGTGACGGGCAAAAGCTCAAAGGCGAGGGCGATGCCAAGGCGTCAACCATCTACGCTGAGGCCTTTGGCAAAGACGCGCAGTTTGCGCAGTTCTATCGCAGCCTTGAAGCCTACCGTTCTACCTTCCGCAACAAGTCGGACCTGATGGTGCTTGACCCTAGCAGCGAATTCTTCAAGGCCATGCGCGGCAATGCGGCGCCCAGCGCTGCGCCTGCGGGCAAGAAGTAAGCGCTGGCCAGCAGGCTGCCCCTGTCATGTCAGACGCAATTTGGATGGCTTTGGCCTTGTTGCTGGTGTTTGAGGGGTTGATGCCTGCCATCAACCCTGCAGGATGGCGCCGCATGTTCGCGCAAATCCTCCAGCTCACTGACCAGCAGATACGCTGGATCGGCCTGACCAGCATGGTGCTGGGCTTGTTGGCCTTGTGGGCGCTTGACGCCCTGAACTGAGCGTCTGCAGGCATTGATGCGTGCGGGGAGCACCCCGGCGTCGTCATCCGCCTGTAGAATCTCGTTTTTAACCCCCACACACTTTTTTATGTCGTCTGCTTGGCTGTTGCCAGAGCACATTGCTGACGTGTTGCCGTCGCAAGCTCGCCGCCTGGAAGAGCTGCGTCGCATTTGGCTGGATGCCGCACGTAGCTACGGCTACGAGCTGGTGATGCCGCCCATGCTCGAGCACATTGAATCTCTGCTGTCGGGGACAGGGCATGCGCTCGACCTCAAAACGTTCAAGCTGGTCGACCAGCTCAGTGGCCGCACCTTGGGCTTGCGCGCCGACACCACGCCTCAAGTGGCGCGCATTGACGCCCATTTGCTGAACCGTGAGGGTGTGACTCGCCTGTGCTATTGCGGCCCCGTGCTGCACACGCGCCCAGCCAGCCCCCATGCCAGTCGCGAGCCTTTGCAGCTTGGTGCTGAGATCTATGGCCATGCGGGCATGGAAGCCGAGCTGGAGTCCACCGATCTGGCCTTGGGCGGTTTGCAGGCTGCGGGCCTCTCGGGTTTGGTGCTTGACCTCTCTGACGTGCGCTTGGTCGAGGGCGTCCTCAAAGGGCTGGGCGTGGCGCAGCTTGATCCGGCATTGCACGGTACGCTGGTGCAGGCCTTGACCAGCAAAGATGTCGCACAGTTGCGGGAGCTGGCTCAGCAGGGCGCTTTGGCCGCTGCGCCTCAAGCGGCGGCGGTGCTGGTTGCTCTGACCAAGCTGTTTGGTTCTGACGAGGCCTTGATCCAAGCACGCAGCGTGCTGCCATCTCACCCCTTGGTTGACGCCGCCCTGAACGACTTGGCGTGGCTTGCGGCCCGGCTGCGTGAGGCTCATCCACATGCCAGCATTGGCTTTGACTTGTCAGACCTCAGTGGCTACGCCTATTACAGCGGCACCCGCTTTGCGGTTTACGCACAAGGCCATGCCGACGCGCTCGTGCGCGGTGGGCGCTACGACGAGGTCGGTGCCGTTTTCGGTCGCCGTCGCCCAGCTGTGGGTTTCAGCCTCGATCTCAAAATCATCGCTGACCTCCTCACGGGCTCCAAAGGCCCTGACGTGCGCGCCGCTGTGCGCGCGCCGTGGGGGCAAGATGCCGCTTTGCGCGACGCCGTTCGCGCGCTCCGCGGGCAGGGCCACACCGTGGTGTGCGTACTGCCTGGACATGAACACGACGTCCAAGAATTTGACTGCGACCGAGAGCTCGCACTGGTCGATGGACGCTGGACGGTGCGCGCGCTCTGAGCGCCGCCGTCCCCCCAATCTGCGAAACAGGACTCCGCCATGCAAAGCACTTCCGCGTCGGCTCGCGCCGCCACCGCATCTGCCCGTAACGTCGTGGTCGTCGGCACCCAATGGGGTGACGAGGGCAAAGGCAAAGTTGTTGACTGGTTGACCGACCATGCTGCGGCCGTGGTTCGCTTCCAAGGCGGCCACAACGCCGGGCACACCCTCGTGATCAATGGCAAGAAGACGGCCCTCCAGCTGATCCCGTCGGGCATCATGCGCGAGGGCGTCGCCTGCTACATCGGCAATGGCGTGGTGGTCGACCCCACCCATTTGCTGTCTGAAATCAAGCGCCTTGAAGACGCTGGCTTGAACGTGCGCTCGCGCCTGTTCATCAGCGAGTCTTGCCCGTTGATCCTGCCCTTCCACGTTGAAGTCGACAAGGCCCGCGAAGCCCTGCGCGAGTCCAGCGGCAGCGGCAAGATTGGCACGACCGGCAAGGGCATCGGCCCTGCCTATGAAGACAAGGTGGCGCGCCGTGCCCTGCGCGTGCAAGACCTCAAGCACCCGGAGCGCTTCGCCGTCAAGCTCAAAGAATTGCTGGACCTGCACAACTTTGCGCTCACGGGCTACCTCAAGGGAACGCCTCTTGAGTTCCAGCCGATTTACGACCAAGCCATGAAAGCCGCTGAGCAAATTTTGCCCATGCTGGCCGACGTGGGCGTCAAGATCCATGGGCACAACGTGGCGGGTGGCAGCGTGTTGTTCGAGGGCGCGCAAGGTACCTTGCTCGACATCGATCACGGCACCTACCCCTATGTGACGTCCAGCAACTGCGTTGCGGGCAACGCCGCAGCTGGCTCCGGTGTGGGCCCTGACAAGCTGCACTACATCTTGGGCATCACCAAGGCATACACCACCCGCGTGGGCAGCGGCCCCTTCCCAACCGAGCTGGATTGGGAGGCAGAGGGCACCGTTGGCCACCACCTCGCCACCGTCGGGCAAGAGCGTGGCACCGTGACCGGACGTGCGCGTCGTTGCGGTTGGCTGGACGCCGCTGCGCTCAAGCGCTCAGTGTTGATCAACGGCATCTCTGGCATCTGCCTGACCAAGCTGGATGTGCTGGACGGCCTCAAAGAAATCAGCGTGTGCACGGGCTACATGTTGCGTGGTCAGCGCATCGACATCCTGCCTTTGGATGCCGACGACATCATTGCGTGCGAACCCATCTACGAAAGCTTCCCCGGTTGGGAAGGGACCACTTTTGGCATCACCGAGTGGGACAAGCTGCCGGCCAACGCGCGTGCTTACCTTGAGCGCGTTCAAGCCTTCATTGGTGCGCCCATCGACATGGTGTCAACGGGTCCTGACCGCGACCACACCATTTTGCTGCGTCACCCCTACCTGGGCTGAGTCCCTCGATCGCACCCATTGAATCTGAGTCTTCTCAAAGGAACACACATGCTCACCGATGATGGCAAGCACCTCTATGTCTCTTGGGACGAGTACCACCACCTCATCGAACGACTTGCCTTGAAGGTGCACGCCTCGGGGTGGGAGTTTGACCAGATCTTGTGCCTGGCCCGTGGCGGTATGCGCCCAGGCGACATCCTGTCACGCATTTTCGACCGTCCCCTCGGCATCATGTCGACCAGCTCATACCGAGACGATGGCGGGACCTTGCAAGGCCGCTTGGACATGGCCAAGTACATCACCATGCCCAAGGGCGAGTTGGCTGGACGCATTTTGTTGGTCGATGACCTGGCTGACTCGGGCGTGACTTTGCGCGCCGTTGTTGACCGCTTGCGCAGCATGCCCGCGATCACCGAGCTTCGCTCTGCGGTCATCTGGGTGAAGGGTGTTTCTAGCTACGCGCCCGACTACCACGTGGACAGCTTGCCCACGAGCCCTTGGATTCATCAGCCCTTTGAAGAGTACGACGGCCTGCGCCCAGACGCTTTGCTCAAAAAGCGCGGGCTGTGAGGTCTGGCCTTGATGCCAGGAGACTTTTCAAAAAAGCAGCCTGAGGGCTGCTTTTTGATGGGCCGCACGGTGGTGTGACGCGGCCGCCGAGCAAGCATGAAAAAAGCCGCTTGATTTGCATCAAGCGGCTTCTTCGTATGGTGCCCAGGAGAGGACTCGAACCTCCACGGAGTTACCCGC
>JAVLFO010000487.1:0-2847 GCA_046052805.1 Aquabacterium sp.
AACGGAATTGAAGTGATTTCTCATCTTCATTTACCGTGAATGTTTCGATCCAATGGATCAGGCATCTTGCGACACCTTCGCCTCACTCGATCTAAACACCCACGCTTATCGGCTGCTAATTTTTAAAGAACTTTTCAACTGACTGGCGACTGCTTGTTTGCTGTCGCGATCAGCGAAGAACGCAATTATGGCACCAATTTGACAAGGTGCGCAAGTCCTTCGAGAAAAAAGTTAAAAGAGGCGCTGGGGGGCCCGCATCAGAACCAGAGATACCCATGCGGGGCTACGCGACAATCTGATCCACCAAAGAGGGCGCGCACGGTGGGCGCCCCGGTCTAAAGGAGTGCGCGTGCTGCCACGCTTGTATGTTGGAGAGGGCTCGCTGAGCGAGGCGGCCGGGTCTTTGCTGGATTTGGCGGAGGGGCCGTCACGGCACATTCAGGTGCTGAGGCTGCAGACCGGTGACGGTGTTCAGCTGTTTGACGGCGCGGGGCTGGAGCGTTTGGCCACCGTGTCGGTCATGGGACGCAAGGTGGTGCAGGTTGCGCTGGGTGAACCCGTGGCGAACGCGCGGGAGTTGCCGGTGAAGGTGACGCTGGCGATGGGGATGCCGGCGAACGACCGCATGGACGCGCTGGTGGAGAAGGCCTGCGAGTTGGGCGTGCACGAGATTCAGCCTTTGGTGTGCGCACGGTCGGTGCTGCGACTGGACGGCGAGCGCGCGGCCAAGAAGGTCGCACATTGGCAGGCGGTGGCGGTGTCTGCGTGCGAGCAGAGCGGTCGCGCGGTGGTGCCGCAGGTCAAGCCCGTGATGGCGCTGGCAGCATGGGTGCAGGCGCAAGGGGCCGGCGAGGTCAGCAGCGAGCAGCTGACCCAAGGCACAACAGGTGGCGAGGCCACGGATGGCGTGAACGCGGCGCGGGGTGCGGCACCAGGCGTGGGTGCCGTGCACCGCGGGGTGCTGAGTCTGCGCGAGGCCGTGTCCATCGGGCGATGGCTGGACGCAGGGGATGCTGCGTGTGCGCAAGGGAGTGCCGGCGCGACGGATGGCGCTGGGCAAGGCGCAGGTGCTGCGCGGCAGTGGGTGTTTATGAGCGGGCCCGAGGGCGGGCTGGCGCCCGAGGAGGAGTCTCTGGCCTTGTCGCTGGGATGGACGGCGGTCAGCCTGGGTGCGCGGGTGCTGCGTGCCGACACGGCACCGCTGGCCGCGCTGAGCGTGATTGGCGCGCGCTACGAGGCGTAAGGCGCCTCCCTTTTTTGCCGGCCGTGGCGCATCAGGAAGCGTGAAGCGCCTGGCCTTGAGGCAGGGTGTGCCTCGCGAGGGGTGCCGCTGCGGTTTGTCTGAGCCGTGCGTCGTTCAGCGCATGGAGGCCGAGGCGCCAAGGCCGCGCACGCTTGCCTTACACGCTTGCCCTAAGGCTCAGCTCGGGGCGAATCAGGCAGCGTCTGGTGCGCTTGGTGCGTCAGACTCGGTTGCGCCGGCCCGATCGGCAGCGCGGGGTTTGTTGCTGCCAGCGACCAGGTCGAAGCGGAACAAGCGGCATTCGATGGGGCCGTTGAACATGACGACGCGGCGGCTTTCTTTGAGGCGCATGGCGCTGGGCAGCTTCATGTCGGGGCTGAGGATCCAGGCGGTCCAGCCGGCGTGGGTTTTCTTCCAGTGCGATGAGAGGCGTTGGAAGAAGGTGGCGGCTTCTTCGTTGTCTTCGAATTGCTCGCGGCCCGAGCGCTCGCCTTGGCGGGCATCGGCGCGGAACGATGCAGCCTCGTCCCCATAACCATCGTCGTCATAGCTTTCGTGCTCGGACTGTGCGCGAGCCTGGTAGGCGTTGCGCACCGAGCCTTTGGTGTCGATGCGCTCGCCGTAGGGCGGGTTGAACATGAGGACGCCACGCTCGCAGGGCACGGGGCGCTGCAGGGCGTCGGCGGTTTTGAACTCGATGTACTGGCGCACGCCGGCACGCTCGGCGTTGCGGGTGGCGAAGTCGGTCATGCGGAAAGCGACGTCGCCGGCGTAGATGGGCACGAGGGGTGGGTGCTGGCGCGCGCGGGCAGCCTGTTTGATGTCGTGCCAGGCGTTGAGGTGCGGGCGAAAGGGCAGCAGCTTTTCAAAGGAGAAGCGGCGTTGCAGGCCCGGCGCGATGCCGCAAGCGATTTGCGCGGCTTCGATGGGGATGGTGCCTGCGCCGCAGCAGGGGTCGAGCAAGGCGCCGTCTTCGGGGCGGCCCTGCCAGTCGGCGGCGGCGAGCATGGCGGCAGCCAAGGTTTCTTTGAGCGGGGCTTCGCCGGTGTCTTCGCGCCAGCCGCGTTTGAAGAGGGCCTCGCCAGAGGTGTCGACGTAGAGGGTGGCCTCCATGTCGTCCATGTAGAGGACGAGGCTGAGGTCGGGGTGGCGGGTGTCGACGTCAGGGCGCTCGCCGGTGCGTTCGCGCAGGTCGTCGCAGACGCCGTCTTTGACGCGCAGGGCGGCGAAGTTCAAGCTTTGCAGGTGGCTGCGGCGGGAGGTGACGTCAACGCGCAGGGTGTGGCGCGGGGTGATCCACTCGGACCAGTCGATGCTGCGGGCGAGGTGGTAGATGTCGTCTTCGTTGCGGTAGACGCGGGAGGCGACGCGCCACAGGACGCGCTGGGCCAGGCGGCTCTCGAGGTTGAGGCGCATGGCGTGGTCGGCCAGGGCCGCCAAGCGGTCGGCCGGGTGGCGCGCACCCGCAGGTGGCAAGACTTCGATGCCACCACGGGAGGCGTGGATCACGGCGTGCTCGCCCAGGATGCGCCGGGCCTCATCGGCCAGGAGCGTTTCGACACCGGATGCACACGAGAGGTAGAGGGCCGCCGGGCGGTCGGCCG
>JAVLFO010000488.1:0-5827 GCA_046052805.1 Aquabacterium sp.
CGCGCAAAGCGCACGATGTCGTGCACCGTCAGGAAGTACTTTTCATAGCCCATGCGGGCGATCAGCCTGAGCTCGTGTTCGATCTGGTGGGACACGCGCTCGGGCACGCCATCTGGAAAGCGCACCTGCAGGCCCGCCTGCGTGAGCTGGCGCAAATGGCTGGACGGCGTTTGGCCTTTGGGCACGACCTCTTCGGGGTACTCGTAGCGCAGCTCATCGAGCGAGAAATGGCACAGCGCGGCCACGTCTTGTGTGGCTTGCAGCAGCTCGGCCGGGTAGCGCTGGGCCAAGCGCCAGCGGCTTCGCAGATGGTGTTCGGCGTGGCGCTCCAGCAGCCAGCCGCAGTCAGACACGGGCTGGCCATGGCGCACCGCCGTGAGCACGTCTTGCAATGGCTTGCGTGAACGCACGTGCATGCGCACATCGCCCGCTGCCACCAGGGGCAGGCCTGTGGCCTCGCTCACGTCAAGCATGCCGTCGAGCCACCAGGCGTCGTCCAAGCTGTTGTGCAGCTCAACGGCCAGCCAGCACCGGCCGGCAAAGCGCTGCTGCAGCCAAGCCGCGTTGTCGGCCATGGCAGCCCAGGGCAAGGGCGCTTGCGTTTGCATGAAGCTGCCGCGCGCCAGCCGCCGGTCGGGCACCATGAGCAGCACGCAGTCGGCCAAGGCATCAGGATTGATGGCATCGCGCAGCAAGGGCGCTTGGCCTTTGCCCGGGGTGGCGCGCCGCAAGCGGGTGATGAACTCGCACAGCTTGCCGTAGCCCTCGCGGTGGCAGGCCAGCACCACCAGTTGGAAGGGCGTGGGCGCTTGCACCTCGAACACGCTGCCCACCATCAACTTGAAGGACTCGGCCCCAGGGTGTTTCGCCTGCCGCGCTTCACGCAAAGCCAAGTGGGCGCGCACCACGCCGGCCAGGCTGCATTCGTCGGTGATGGCCAGGCCGCTGTAGCCCAGCCTCAAGGCGCGCTCGATCAGCTCTTGCGCATGCGAAGCCCCGTGCAAAAACGAAAAGTTGGACGCCGCGTGCAACTCGGCATAAGCAGGCAAGCCTTTCACGCGAAGATGCCGTGCAAAAACCAGGGACTGTGTGCGGCACTCTGGGCGCTGGCTGAGTTTTCAGCATGGCTGGCTTGGCGGTCTTTGAACACCCAGAGCAGCCCAGCTTGCTCACTGCTGGCCAGGTAGTAGTCGCGAGACGCGGGTGGCGTTGCGCCCACACCATCCCACCAGCCTGCATCCACCCGGTGCGGCCCGGCCAGCAAGGTCAAAGGGCCTTGGTAATACGGGCGCTCAGGCAAGCCGGGGCCTGAGCGGTGCAAGTTCAAGGGCAGGGGGGTGGGCAGCAGCCAACTGGGCGAGGGCAGGGCGTGGTGATGCCGATGCTGGGGCTCAATGCACTGGGTTGTGCTTGGCGTTTTCTCTGGCGAAGGCATGCGTTTGGCAGCCGCCGCTGTGCCTTCCAAAGGGTTCCAGTGCCCCCAGACCTGGGCGTTCTCCAGCCGGTGGTCCGCGTGCTCTTGGCCTTGTAACACCCGCTCTGCGCCCAGACGGGCCGCCAGTTTGTCGAGCAAGCCAGACCAAGTCTGAGCCTGCTGTCGCTGGGCGGCTGGGGTGCGCAAGGCATCGGGTTGCAGCAATTGCTGGCTGGCGTCGCCAACTGAAAACAGGTCTTCGCTGGGGGCGTTCAAGGGCTCGATCACATCGGCGCGCAAAGCCAACTCGCCCACCGGAGCGATCAAAGTGATGCGTCGCAGGTGCTCGGCAACCAGGCTGCGCAGTTGTTTGCCATCTCGGCAGGGCGATGCCAGCCGCACAGGCCACTGGCCGCCGCGCTCGGCATCGCGGCGCTGCCCATCGTGCTGCCAGCGCAAAGTTAGCTGACTCACGCCCATGTGCCGCCCAGCCAACCAAGCACACAGCCGCCCTAGCAGGGCGTCTGCGGCGTGTTGCAAGGCGGGAGCGTTGTCTACCCGGCCTGGCAGTTCAAGCCGTTCGTCAAACACCTCGGGCAGCGTCACCCAGGTCAAGACCTCGGCTTGTTGTCCCAAGGCTTGGTCCAGCGCTTTCAAAGGGGCAGCACCCAAGCGGCGGCTCAGGCCATCGCGCGGCAATTGGCGCACATCGCCCAGCGTGCGGCAGCCCAGGCGGCTCAGCGTGGCCTCATGCGCAGCCACAGCGCTCAGGCATGTCAGCGGCAAGTCATCTAGGCTGCGCGGTTTGCGTGCGGGGTTCAAGCTGCGCGCGCGCGCCAAGGCCAGCGCGGCCAGGGCGGTGCTGGCACTGGCCCAGGCGCGGCAGCCAGCCTGTTGTGCCCCGGCTGCCAAGCGACGCAACAAGGCGCGGCGCCCGCCAAACAAGCGCTCACTGGCCTGCCATTCCATGACCACAGCCTCTTCAAGCAAGGCCACACGGGGCGTGTACTGCAAGCACCACCAGGCCAGCGGCAGGGCGGGAAGCCCCTGCGAATCAACCTGCTCTACTTGCGCAACGCCGGCCTCATCGCCAGGAAGTAATGCGGTCCAGATCGACATGGGAGGCCTGACTGGCAAGATGAGTCGCTGAGGCTGGTGCTTGTGATGCGCCTGGTGCAGACACGGCATCACCCGGCTTGGTCGGCCATGAGATGGCCGGTGTGGTTTTGCTGGGATGCCAGCGAGGCAACAGCGAGGTCAGCCCCACCGGCCAGTGCGATAGGGTCAGCGCGTGGTTCATGGCAGGGCCGCGTCGCTTGACCACAGTGACCTCCAGCGGGTGAGGCCAGGCACCCAGCCCCAAACGCAGCCTGAGTGGCGCAGCCGATGAATCGGCCTGGGCCGACACCGATCGAAACACGAACAGCAAGCCCGGATGCTGAGCCGCACACGCATGCAAACGCCTGATTTGCTCGGGCCTGGCTTGAGGCAACCAACACAGCACCGCGCTCAGGCAGGGGGTTTTGAGCGCCTGCTCGGCAGCCCACAGCCTTTCGGCCACGGTGTGGGCCTGAACCCAAACCAATTGCTGCGCCGACACACCCTCACGCCATAAGCCGCCCAAGCCTGGCATGTGCGGCGGACCGATCAAGAGCACGCGGGCCCCTTGGGCCAGCAAAGGCTTGAGCGTGGGCGACAACAAGCGCCATTCGGCCAGGCCAGCCTGGGCTTGCAAGACGTCGATCAGGCTGTGGCAAGGCCACCCGCCCCCCGGCAGTTCGGCATCGAGCAAGGCATGCCCGCTGGGGCGCACAGGCCCCTGTGTGTGGCCCATGTCCAGGCCTCGCCACACAGCGTGGGCGACATGGCTTGGCAAGGACAGGGCAAGAGACGGCATGGCTCACAATACTGTATTTATGTACAGTATCGTAGCGTGCTCTGGCCCGCGTGTCCAGACCGATTCGCCCCCCCCAGGGCTCAGCCGTGCTGTGCCCACAGCCGATTGACCGCCTGCACCAAGGCAAGCACCGAGGCTGTCGCCAGGTTCGGATGCCGGCCAGCACCATGCACGGGCAGCGCCATGTCGGGGGCGGTCACCGAGACCCAAGCCAAGGCCTCTGCATCGGCGCCGCTCTGCATGGCGTGCTCTTCGTACCCGGCCAAGCTGCTGCCCGGTGGCAATCCCAAGGAAGCCAAGGCGTGCCAAGTCGCGTCCAGCGGGCCATTGCCGCGCCCCAGCGTGTCCACCACGCCGTGCGGCGTTTGCAGGCGCAAGCTCACCTCTGCCGTGTCGCCGTCTTGGCGCAACTCATGCCCAAGAACTTGCCAAGGCCCTGGTGAATGCAGGTACTCAGCCTGGAACAAAGCCCACAAGGCGCCGGGTGTGAGCTCTCGGCCACTTTCATCGGCCACCTTTTGGACCAAAGCACTGAACGCCACCTGCACCGCCCTCGGGATCACCACGCCATAGGCGGTCTCCAGCAAATACGCGATGCCGCCTTTGCCAGACTGGCTGTTGACCCGGATCACCGCTTCGTAATGGCACCCCACATCGGCCGGGTCAATGGGCAAATAAGGCACGGCCCAAGGCTCATGCGGACTTTGCACAGCAAGCCCCTTGCGGATGGCGTCTTGATGCGATCCCGAAAACGCCGTGAACACCAGCTCGCCGGGTATAGGGGTGGCGGGCATGCACCGGCAAGCCCGTGCACTCCGTGGCCGTGGTCACGACCGCTTGCAGGTCAGAAAAATCCAATCCTGGGTGCACGCCTTGGCTGTAAAGGTTCAACGCCAAGGTCACCAAATCGACATTGCCTGTGCGCTCACCATTACCAAACAAGCAACCCTCGACCCGTTCGGCGCCCGCCATCACGGCCAATTCAGCCGCAGCCACGGCCGTGCCTCGGTCGTTGTGCGGGTGCACGCTCAAGATCACGGCCTCGCGCTGGGGCAAGTGCCGCCCCATCCACTCAATCTGGTCCGCATACACATTGGGTGTGCTGGCTTCGACCGTGGCGGGCAAGTTGATGATCATGGGTTGCGCCACGCTGGGGCCCCAGGCCTCGATCACCGCGCTGCAAACCGACAAGGCGAATTCGGGCTCGGTCGTGCTGAAGGTTTCTGGGCTGTACTGAAAAGTCCACCGCGTGTGGGGCTGTTGCAATGCCAACTCACGGATCAATCGCGTGCTGCGTACCGCCAACTGCGTCACCTCGGCACGGCCCATGCCGAACACCGTTCGCCGCCACGCTGGGGCCGTGGCGTTGTAGAGGTGCACGATGGCCCTGGGCACGCCGCGCAAGGCCTCAAAGGTTTCGCGGATCAGGTCTTCGCGAGCTTGGGTGATCACCTCAATGGTCACGTCATCGGGGATGTGGCCGCCCTCAATGAGGGTGCGCACAAAGTCAAAGTCTGTGCGCGAAGCCGCCGGGAAGGCCACCTCGATCTCCTTGAAGCCAATGGCGACCAAGGTTTTGAACAGACGCAACTTGGTCTCGCCGTTCATGGGCTCGAACAAAGCCTGGTTGCCGTCTCGCAGATCGGTGCTCATCCAGATCGGTGGACGCGTGATCTGGCGGCTGGGCCAGGTGCGGTCAGGCAAGGCCAGAACAGGGCAGGGGATGTACTTTTGTGCAGGTTGCGTGAGCATGGGCATGGCAATGTCTTTCTGGATGGTGAAAGGCAAGCCAGCTGGCGCGGTACAACAACCCGGTGCGTGAGCCCCAAAGCAACACGCCAGCTGGACAAGCTGGCGTGACAGGGAGGGCGAAGCGCTGAAAAATCAGCTGAACACACGCAGGCCTGCACAACCAGCCGAAGAGGCTAGGCTTAGCAGGGCCGATAGGGACACCACAGGTGTGTGAGCGGGGTTCATGTCAAACAGTATGTTGGAGGCGTGCGATGCTGGTCAAGTGCCTCGGCTTTTTTTCTGCGCCAGGGGCATTTGGGCACCGACAATGGGCACTTCGGCGGCTTTTGGCAAAATGAGAGCCCCTTGAGGAATTTGAATGTCCAGTTTCGACCCCGTGAGCCCTACGTCTGTCAGCGCCATCAGCCCCATCACCTCTGCTTTGGTGGAGTTCTTGGCCGAGGCACGCGTGCCCACCGAGCACGGCAGCTTCACCATGAAGCTCTTCAAAGAAAAGGCCACCGGCCTGGAACACGTGGCCATGGTCATGGGTGACGTGGCGGGCAGCGCCCTGGTGCGTGTGCACTCCGAATGCATGACCGGCGACGTCTTCGGTTCACTGCGCTGCGACTGCGGTCCGCAGTTGCATTTCGCCATGAGCGAAATCGGCAAAAAGGGCAGCGGCGTGGTCGTGTACCTGCGTCAAGAAGGCCGTGGCATTGGCCTGGCCAACAAGCTCAAAGCCTACCAATTGCAAGACCAGGGCATGGACACGGTCGAGGCCA
>JAVLFO010000489.1:0-1936 GCA_046052805.1 Aquabacterium sp.
CCCTATCTGAGCCGTCCCTTCGAACATGGCGCCGACATCGTGGTGCACTCGCTGACCAAGTACCTGGGCGGGCACGGCACCAGCCTGGGCGGCGCGATTGTGGACTCTGGCAAGTTTCCTTGGGCGCAGCACAAAGAACGCTTCAAGCGATTGAACGAGCCCGATGTGAGCTACCACGGTGTGGTCTACACCGAGGCGCTGGGCCCTGCGGCCTACATTGGGCGCGCACGCGTGGTGCCCCTGCGCAACACGGGCGCAGCCATCTCGCCTTTCAACGCATTTTTGATCTTGCAAGGTGTTGAAACCTTAGGCCTGCGCATGGACCGCATCAGCGACAACACGCTCAAGGTCGCGCAGCACCTGCAAAAGCACGAACGCGTGAAGTGGGTCAACTACGCGGGCCTGCCCGATCACCCTGAGAACGGCTTGGTAAACAAGTACCTGTCGGGCAAAGCATCCGGGGTGTTGACGTTTGGTGTGCCCGGTGGGCGCGAGGGCGGCGCGCGCTTCCTCGATGGCCTGCAACTCTTCACACGCTTGGTCAACATCGGTGACGTGCGCTCGTTGGCCACGCACCCGGCGTCGACCACCCACCGTCAGCTCTCGCCTGAAGAGCTGAGCAAGGCTGGTGTGGGTGAAGACACGGTGCGCTTGTCGGTGGGCATCGAGCACATCGACGACCTGCTGGTCGACTTGGATCAAGCTTTGGCTTTGGCTTGACCAGGAGGGTCATTGGCCCAGCGCTTGACGGCTGTCACGCTGGGCTCAGATGGCCCAGCGCAGCGTGTCGATGGGTGCGGCATTCAGCGCCTCTGAGGCGCTCAGATCAGGGTCGGGTTTTTGCAGGACCCGGTTGAGGATGCGCTCGTCCAGCGCGGCAAAGGCATGGCTGCCGCGTTGACGAGGGCGAGGCAGTGGCACACGTTCGTCCAGCGCAATGCCTTGGTCTTCGATCAGCAAGATGCGGTCGGCCAGCGCCACCGCTTCAGACACGTCGTGGGTGACCAGCACCGCAGTGAAGCCATGCTCACGCCACAGCCTCTCGATCAAATGCTGCATCTCGATGCGGGTGAGGGCATCGAGTGCGCCCAGCGGTTCGTCGAGCAGCAGCAGGCGCGGCCGGTGAATGAGCGCGCGGGCCAAGGCCACGCGTTGGCGCTGTCCACCCGACAAGGCCGCAGGCCATTCGCCTTGTCGGTCGGCCAAGCCCACCGCGCTCAGCGCTTCGGTGACGCGCTGCGCAACGTCATTGCCACCCAAGCCCAAGGCCACGTTCTGCGCCACGGTCTTCCAAGGCAGCAGGCGGGCGTCTTGGAACATCAGGCGCAAGCCTTGCGATGCGACGGCATCGGCCTGCAGGGGGGCCTGGTCAAGCTCAATCCCGCCGCTGGTGATGCTGTCCAGGCCAGCCAGCAAGCGCAACAGGGTGCTCTTGCCGCAGCCACTGCGGCCCACGATGGCCACGAACTCACCTGGCGCGATGTCAAGGTCGATGTCGGCCAGTACATGTCGTTTGCCAAAGGTTTTGCCCAGGCCGTGGATGTGGACGCGGGTGCCTCTTGGTGAAATGGCCTTGAGGGTGGTGCTCATGGGGTCGATGCTCTTGTTCGGGAGTGTCGGGTGGATTGAAGGTTCATGCGGGAATCAGGCCTTGACGTTTTGGTAGCCAGGGTGCCAACGCAAGGCGGTGCGCTCCAATGCCCGCGCCAACACGTCGGCCAGCTTGCCCAGCAAGGCGTATAACAAGATGCCCACCAAGACGATGTCGGTTTGCAGGAACTCACGGGCGTTCATGGTCATGTAGCCAATGCCTGCTTGTGCCGAGATGGTTTCTGCCACGATCAACAGCACCCACATCAGGCCGAGCGAGAAGCGCAGCCCAACCAAGATGGAGGGCAGGGCGCCCGGCAAGATCACTTCTTTGTACAGAGGCCAG
>JAVLFO010000490.1:0-2244 GCA_046052805.1 Aquabacterium sp.
ACTGCCGCCGCTTTCTTCACGGCAGTCGCCTTCTTCACGGGCACAGCCTTCTTCGCTGGCGCGGCCTTCTTAACTGCCGCCGACTTCTTGGCTGCAGCCGTCTTCTTCGCAGGCGCTTTCTTGGTCGCTGCTTTGGTCGCCGGCTTGGCCGCAGGTTTGGCAGCCACAACAGCCTTCTTGGCGCCGACAGGAGCCTTCTTCACTGCAGCAGCTTTCTTCACTGCGGCCGCCTTCTTCACGGGCACAGCCTTCTTCACTGGGGCCGGCTTCTTGGCTGCGACCGACTTCTTGGCTGCAGCCACCTTCTTGGCTGCGGGCTTTTTAGCCGCGACCTTCTTGGCAGCTGGCTTCTTGCCAGCCGCACCCTTGGCGGCCTTGGGCTTGACCAAAGTCTCGATGTCGGCGTCGTAGGCGACGCCTGCGCGGGCCATCAGGTCAGAGGCCATCGGCAGGTTGGCCTCCACGTCAAAGCGGATGTCCGCCTCTTCGTGGTGCTCTTGCATAGAGGCCACATGTTGGTAGATGGTCTGGACCAGCTGCTCACAGCCCTGACGGGTCAAGGCCGAGATCTGGAAGACCGGGCCCTTCCAACCAAAGCGGCGAACGAAGTCGAGCACACGGGTGACGCGGTCTTCTTCAGGGACCATGTCCAGCTTGTTGAGCACCAACCAGCGGGGCTTGTCGACCAGGTCCTTGTCGTAGATCCGCAGCTCGTTGATGATGGCGCGCGCCTGCTGCACCGGATCGGTGTCGTCAAACGGCGCGATATCGACCACGTGCAGCAACACGCGGGTGCGTTGCAAATGGCGCAAGAAATAGTGGCCCAAGCCTGCGCCCTCAGAGGCACCTTCGATCAGGCCAGGGATGTCGGCCACCACGAAGCTCTTTTCGGGGCCCACGCGCACCACACCCAGGTTCGGGTGCAAGGTGGTGAAGGGGTAGTCAGCGATCTTGGGGCGGGCATTCGAGATGGCCGCGATCAGCGTGGACTTGCCGGCATTGGGCATGCCCAGCAGACCCACGTCGGCCAGCACGCGCAACTCCAGGCGGACCTTGAAAGCTTGGCCGGGCCACCCTGGCGTCTTCTTCTTGGGCGCGCGGTTCGTGCTGGTCTTGTAGTGCATGTTGCCAAAACCGCCGTCACCGCCCTTGGCCAGCAACTGCACCTCGCCGTGCTCCAGCAACTCCATGATCACGTCGCCGGTTTCGAAGTCGCTGATGATCGTGCCCACCGGCATGCGCAAGGTGATGTCAGGGCCGGCTGCACCGAACTGGTCGGCGCCACGGCCTTGCTCGCCGTTGCGAGCCTCATGGCGACGCGCGTAGCGGTAGTCGATCAGGGTGTTGATGTTGCGATCGGCCACAACATAGATGTGACCGCCTCGCCCGCCGTCGCCACCGTTGGGGCCGCCGAAGGGGATGAACTTCTCGCGACGGAAGCTGCTGGCACCGCTGCCGCCGTTGCCGGCGACCACGTCAATGGTGGCTTCATCGAAGAATTTCATGGTTCGGATGTCCTGATGGGTGCGACGAGAAAAGGAGATTATCTCGCGAGGTACCGGCGCCAAAGCGCTCGGTGGAGAAACACAAAAGCCCCGGCGGGCCGGGGCTTTGGCTCAGGCCGCGTCAACACCAGGTTGCGCGCCGCCTGTGATCTGCTGCGTGGATCAGACGGGCGTGATGACGACCGTCTTGCGGTTCAAAGAACCCTTGACGGCGAACGACACGGTGCCGTCGACCAGTGCGAACAGCGTGTGATCACGGCCCATGCCGACGTTGGTACCAGCATGGAAGCGGGTGCCACGCTGACGGACGATGATCGAACCAGCGGAGATCAGTTGACCGCCGAAGGCCTTGACGCCGAGCATTTTTGGTTGTGAGTCACGGCCGTTCCGCGTGGAACCGCCGCCTTTTTTCTGTGCCATGGATCTGCTCCTTGTGGGCTAGTCGGGCGAGTGGTTGAACGAGTCAGCGCGAATCAGACGTTCACGGAGCTGATTTGCAGCTCGGTGTAGTTCTGACGGTGACCTTGACGCTTTTGGTAGTGCTTACGACGACGCATCTTGAAGATGCGGATTTTGTCGTGACGACCTTGCGACAAGACAGTTGCATTGACAGTTGCGCCAGCCACCAAGGGCGTGCCAACCTTCAGTTCAGCGCCGGAGCCGACTGCCAGAACCTGGTCGATCACGATCTCTTGGCCAACGTCCGCAGCAATCTGTTCTACTTTAATTTTTTCACCGA
>JAVLFO010000491.1:0-16542 GCA_046052805.1 Aquabacterium sp.
CGTCGGCAGCGTCAGATGTGTATAAGAGACAGGATCACGGCGTTGGGGTGCTCTTTGCGCAGCAAATCAAGCTCAAGGCCCTTGAACTCGTCGTGCACGATGCAGGCGCCATTCCACATCAGCATGTCGGCGCCGGTTTGCTTCTCGATGTAGCGACCCAAATGGCGGTCGGGCGCCCACAAGATCTTCTCGCCCTGGGCTTTGAGGTGGCTGACGATCGACAGCGCGCACGAGCTGGTCACCATCCAGTCGGCACGGGCCTTCACGGCGGCGCTGGTGTTGGCGTACACCACGACCTTGCGGTCAGGGTGGGCATCGCAGAACTTGGCGAAGTCGTCGGCGGCGCAGCCCAGGTCCAAAGAGCAGGTGGCGTCCAGGTCGGGCATCAGCACGCGCTTATCGGGGCTGAGGATCTTGGCCGACTCGCCCATGAACTTCACGCCCGCCACGACAAGGGTCTTGGCGGCGTGGTCGCGGCCAAAGCGCGCCATCTCGAGCGAGTCAGACACGATGCCGCCGGTCTCCCATGCCAGGTCTTGCAGGTCGCCGTCAACGTAGTAGTGCGCGATCAGCACGGCGTTCTGCGCCTTGAGCTGGGCCTTGATGCGCTCTTTCACGCTGGCCTTGGCGTCTTGGCTCAAGGGCGCTGGCACCTTGGCCCAGGCGTGTGCCGTGCAGGTGGCGCCAGAGGCGTCTTGGCGGTCATAGTCGTAAGAGACGGTGTTGGCAGCGCTCATGGGGGTCGCTCAAAAACGAGAACAGGTGAAAGATGCCTGTGGCAAAGTCAGGCTGAAGGTGAGGGATGGAACCATTTTCGGTCGATCCAGGCCACCAGCAGCGCCGATAACCACACGCTGTAAAAGGCAAAAATGATGTCGCTCAGAAAGTGACCGCCCTGCAGCATGCGGCCCAAGCCCACCAAGCTGCCCGTGGCGATGCCGATCAGCAACCAGCGGCGGCGCCACACGGGCCCGCAGGTCAAACCCAGGGTCAGCAATGAAAAACCCGCGGCGGCGTGGCTGCTGACAAAACTGCGGTGGTTTTTGGGGTCCTGTCCGTGCGCGAAGGGGCCTTGGTAGCTGTGCTGCCCGCCCAGTTGCACCACCTGCACAGGCCGAGGTCGCCCCACAAAGTTCTTGAAGACGCCCTCGATGAGCAAACCCGGCCCAACCAAGGCGCAACACACCGACACCACAGCAAGGTGCCGCCACGGCCCCATGGCCCGGCTGGCCAGATCTGGTCGTTGTTGGGCCTGCCAGCGGTGCGCCATCCACGGTGCGATCGCGGCGTACACGGCCAAGCAAACCACCAAGCCACGGCCCAGCCAAGGGGTCCAGTCGTAGAGCGCCAGAACCCAGGGGTCTTGGGCGTGCACAAAGCCTTTGTCGAGGTCGTGCCACCGGTAAGACACGATCAAGTCGGCGCCGGGGAATTTGGCAAACACCGCCACGGCGAACATCAAACCTGCCCACAGCAACTGGTGGATGCGGCTCAGCGCTTGATGCGCCGCTTCGAGGTCTTCTGGTCCGAGGTCTGGGTCAGTTCTCATCGGGCGTCGTGGGCTTGTCTGCGCCGCTCTGCTCAAGGTAGCTCTTGTCGTCGTAGCCCAGGAAGCCCCGCAAGAAAAACACGTGCAACGCCAGCGTGCGATCGGGTCCGATGCTGACCTTGGTCGACTTCAGGTGCCGGATGATGGCAAAGCGCTGAGTGATGTCGGTGGGGTCGGGGCGGTCGGTCACCAAGAGCATGTCGGCGCCCACCTTGTTGGGCAGGCTGCGCGTCATTTGGTAGTGGCTCAGGCGCAGTCCCTTGGGATTCCAGTCCAGCGTTTGCACCTTGTGCTCGCGCCATTCGTAGGCGGCCTCGGTGATCAGGAGGCGGGTGTCGGTCAAGACAGGCAAGCCCTTCACGACGGGATCGTCCAGCACCGGTGCCAGGTCTGCAAAAGCCTCGTGCCAGCCGCGCATGCGTACCAGCACGTCGAGCTTAGAGGGCAGGGTAGGGCCTTTGATGTCACGCAGGTGCAGTGCAATCGAGGTCAACAGCAGGTTGCTCGCCAGCACCGCCATCAGCCATTTGTTGGGACGCGGCACAGACAAGGACACCAAGGGCGCGCTCAGGCGCGAAGCGATCAACAGCGTGAAGCCAACCATTGACGGCGCTGCCCAGTTCACGTGCGCATCGGCATGCAGGGCTTGCACCACCGCAATGGCTTGCAAAGGCAGGCTCATGGCCCACAAAAAGCGGTAGCTCGACTCGCTGGCCAGGTAGTAGGCCGAGGTCTTGACCACGCGGCGGGCTTTGCCGTCGGCGCTGTCAGAGGTGGTGACTGTGCTGGGTGGGTTGCTGACCTGCGTGGATGCCTGCCATTGGCTGGCCGGAATGGATGCACCCGATGCGCCTGCTGCCGCTGGGCTGGCCGTGCGGCTGCGCCACAGCACGACGGCGGCGATCACGCTGATGGGCCCCAGCATCAAAACTTGGCCGGCCAAAAAGACCAGGGTGGGCACGATGCCGC
The DNA here is from genome assembly GCA_046052805.1 of Aquabacterium sp. Taxonomy (GTDB): domain Bacteria; phylum Pseudomonadota; class Gammaproteobacteria; order Burkholderiales; family Burkholderiaceae_C; genus Aquabacterium. Next base: position 2,519 of record JAVLFO010000491.1, read on the forward strand.
CCGAGCGGTTCGACTGCGCCGTCAGTTCAACCGTGTGTTGCAAGGTGGGGAAGCCGTTGTCGGCGTTCCAAAGCAGGTTCGGGCTCAGCAGCAACAGCGTGATCGCCACCGAAACCCATGGCCCGAGGCGCAAAACGCCGCGCTTGGGGCCATGCACGCCCCACAGCGTCCACAGGGCTGTGAGGGCAAAGGCGGTCATGGTGTATTTGCCCATCGCGCCCAGGCCACACGCCACACCCAACCAAATCCAATGGCTCATGCGGTTGGTGACTTGTGCGCGCCACAGGGCCCACGAAGCCAGCGTCCAGCACAGGATCAAGGGCGCATCGGTGCTGGCAAACAGTCCCATCAGCCCGACCATGGGGATGGTCATGAACAAGGCACCGGCCACAACACCCGTACGCACCCCACTGCTGGTGGGCCACAGTGCCCGTGCCAGGCCCACCATGGCCAAGGCGGTGGCAGGGTACAGCGCCATCGTCAGCAGCTTCACACCGATCACGCTGGAGCCAAACAACCACGTGCTCAAACCCACGATGCCGGCGATCAGCGGCGGCTTCGAGAAGTAGCCCCAGGCCAGGTGCTGCGACCAATCCCAGTACTGTGCCTCGTCAAAAAACAGCGAAATGCCCGAGTGCGCGATGACCCACAAGCGGTAGCCAAACAGCACAGCGATCAGGGCCAGCAAGCCCCACATGCGGGGCCCACTCAGGCGCGGCCAGCGTTGGGCTGAGCCGCTGCGCGCTGGCTTACGGCCAGCGTTCGAAGGTGAGGTACTTGGATTTGTTGTGGTCATGGGGTGTCGGCTGGGACGACGTCCAAAGGGATCAGGAACCGTGGTGCCAGGACTGCCCTTCGGCAGGCGCAGGTTTGTCGGTGGTGTGGTACGGCGCCACTTGGCCACGGTCATAGTAGATGCGGATGAGCAGCTCAGCCAACACGCCGGTGGTCAAGAACTGCAAACCACCCAGCACACAGAAAAAGCCCAACCACAGCAGCGGACGTCCACCAATGTTTTCGCCCATGATTTTGAGCGCCGCAAGGTAGGTGAGTATCAAGCCGCCAACCAGCCCAACGCCCAAACCGACCCCCCCAAAGAAGTGGCCGGGCCTTCCCGAAAAGCGCAGGAAGAAGTTCACGGCCAGCAGGTCGAGCACCACGCGCAGGGTGCGCGAAATGCCGTACTTTGACTCGCCACGCGTGCGTGCATGGTGGCTCACAGGCTCCTCGGCCATGCGCGCGGGCGAAGTCACTGTGGCCATCCACGCCGGGATGAAGCGGTGCATCTCGCCATACAGGCTCACGCGCTTGAGCACACTGGCGCGGTAGGCCTTGAGGCTGCAGCCCAGGTCCTGGAACTCCAGCTGGGTGATCTTGCGGATCAGGCGGTTGGCGATGCGCGAGGGCACCTTGCGCAGCCACAGGCCGTCTTGGCGGTTTTGGCGCCAGCCAGCGACCAGATCGAGGTCTTCGCGCAGCAAACGAGCGACCAGCTTGGGGATGTCCTTGGGGTCGTTTTGCAGGTCGCCGTCCAGGGTCACGATGACGTCACCGCGCGCCGCGTCGATGCCTGCCTGCATGGCGGCCGTCTGGCGGAAGTTGCGCCACAGGTGGATGGGGCGCACGTGGGGCCCACGCAGGCGCGCTTGCTCGTCCAAGGCTTGCTGCGTGCCGTCGCGGCTGCCGTCGTTGACGATGATGAGTTCCCACTCAAAGGGGTAGTCGCCCAGCGCGTCGTGCACGGCGGTGACGAAAGGCTCGACGTTTTCGACCTCGTTGTACATCGGCACGACCACGGTCAGTCGGTGCATGGGCACTTCGGTGGACGAGGCGGCAATGGCCGCAGGAGCAACACTCATGACTTCTCTTTCAGGCAAACAACGCTGCGGCCGATCAGCCGCGATGGTTCGGTGAGGGCTTGCCAGAGGACGTGCGCGCTGCGTTCAGCCACGACAACCAGCTTGCCACTGCGCCGGCAATGACGGCGCACAACAAAAAACAAACATGCAAGGCCAATGCGGCCCCAATGGCTTGCGCCAGCGCGGGCGATGACGCAGGCAAACCCGTTGCCATGCCTGCCCAGACGCCGGCCTCATAAGTGCCAAAGCCGGCGGGCCCCTGCAAGGGCACGATGGCGGCCAATTCTCCACCCAAAGCGCCTGCCCAGGCCGTTAACCAAGGCGCGGTGCTGATGGCTGACAGCAAACTGGCACCGGCTGCGAGCTTGAGGCTCCAGTTCGCCAGGGTGAGGCCCCAAGCGGCCGGCCGATGATGGGCCTTTTCGGACAAGGCTTCACGCAATTTTTGAACAATGCGGACAGCGCGTGAGGGTGTTGGCCCAGCGGTTGCGGTGGCATGTGTTGCAAACCAGCGCGCCAGCAGGGCTTGCGCCGCAAACCAGAGCGCTGCCAGCGCCACCCAGGCCATCGCCCTTTGTGCCGTTGTGGGGCCTGGCCAAAGCGCCACGCCCAGCACGACCAAAATGACCAGGTCCTGCACCCGCATCCACATCAGGCAGGCCACGGCGCGTGCCACAGGCAGGCCCAACTCGCGAGACGCCAGCCAAGGAAAGCTCAGCTCGCCCGCGCGCATGGGCAGCAAGTTGACGGCCGCGTTGTGCATCAAGATGACCCGAAGCGCGTCGGTGCGCAGGCCGAGCCAGCGCCGTGGCGCTGCGTGGTGTCCGTCCAAGTCGAGCACGACCTGCAATCGAGCGGCACGCAGCCCATAGCTTGCCAGCAGCGCCAAAAGCGTCATCAGCCAGGTGCTGGCCGCTGGTCGCGTCAAGGCCTCTTGCACCTGGGCCACGGGCGTGCGGCTCAGCAACCACCCGAGCAGGGTCAAGCCCAGTGCCCAAGCCAAGCCTGTTTTGAGGCGCTTGGCAGACGTGGCGGCTGCATCATCGGGGGGAGTGATCGGGTCGGACACGGGCAAGGGTGGTGGGCAGGTTAACCCGCCATTGTCCTGCATCTTGCGCGCTCACTGCGGGCTGGACCCTGAAACGAGCGTGGCGCACCGAAGTGCGCCACAGCAGTCCAGCGGGTCGGGATGGCGCTCAGTGCGCACCCTCGCGGAACAGAACCACGCTCACGGTTTCAAACAAGATCAGCAGGTCAAGGAACAAGGAGTTGTTCTTGACGTAGTACAGGTCGTACTGGTGCTTGTGCAGTGCGTCTTCAAACGATGCGCCGTAGCTGTAGCGAACCTGAGCCCAGCCCGTCACGCCGGGTTTGACGCTGTGACGCACGTCGTAGTAGGGGATCTTTTCCTTGAGCTGCGCGACGAAGCTGGGGCGCTCAGGGCGAGGGCCGACCATGCTCATCTCGCCCTTGAGCACGCTCAGCAGCTGGGGCAGCTCGTCGATGCGCGTCTTGCGAATGAAGGCGCCCACGCGTGTCACGCGGGAGTCGTTTTTGGCGGCCCACACAGCAACGCCGTCTTTTTCAGCGTCGGTGCGCATGCTGCGGAACTTCAGGCACATGAAGGACTTGCCACCCAGGCCCACGCGCTCTTGGCGGTAAATGACCGGGCCCTTGCTTTCGAGCTTGATGGCGATCATGGTGACCAGCATCACCGGCGATGCCAACATCAGCAAAAAGCTGGATGTGAGCAGGTCGAACACACGCTTGACAGCGATCCGGGCGCGGTCTTGGGCAAAGCCACGACCGTAGACCAGGAAGCTGGCCTTGAGGCTGTCAATCGGCACTTCGCCAGTGGTTTGTTCGTAAAAAGCGGCCAGGTCCATGACGGGGATGCCTTGGATGCGCGCCGACAGCAGTTGCTCCATGGGAACGTTGCCGCCACGTTGCTCTTTCACGGCCACGATGATCTGGTTCACGTCATGCAGGTTGACGATGTCTTCGATCGGCGTTTTGCTAGAGAAGATGTTGAAACGCTTGTCTTCGGCGGGCAACACAGACTCGCCAGCCGGAAAGAAGCCCACCACCGAGTGGCTGCGCAGGCGACGCGACTTCAGGTCGGTGGCCACAGCGTGGGCTTCGTTGCCGGTGCCGACGATCAGGATGCGCTGTTGCACCAGCGCGCCGCGCCAGGAAGTCAGCAACAGGCCGCGGACGATCACCAGGCCGGCCACCAGGTAGGCGATGGCAAAACCCATCAACTGGTGGGCCTGTTGACCTTCGACAGACGACTTCACAGCCAATTGGTAAGCAATGGGCGCAGCCAGGAGGCAACCCAGCACGGCGCGGCCGAGCTTGGCTTTTGGGGTCTTGCGCTCAGCGCCTTGACGGTAGACGCCCACCAGGCCGCAGTGCAGGGGGATCAGCAGTGCGAAGCCCAGGCCCGAGCGCAAGGCGGTCGACAGGCCCATGGAGACGCTGTCGTCACCGTACAAATGAGTGATGGTCATGACGCCCAAGACGCATGCCAAAAAGCCCGTGAGGCTATCGGCCAGCAGCTCCGCCAGGGTTGCGATCGAGATGTGATGCTGAAAAACCCGGAACATGTTGGCCTCTCAATTGAAGGGTTGGCACACGCGGGGAGCCAACAACCCAAACTGGTAAGATTTTGTAATGACACCATTGTGAGCAAAGCCGCCGTCCTGCATAACCCTGCGTTCAAGGGGGGGGCCTAATACTGGGGGGGTAGGTGTCGTATCTCACCCGTTTCTAGGGCAACTGCCCAGGGAAACGGGGAAAAAGGTGCTTGTACTTCAGTGTCCAAATTCAAGGGATTACCCTTGCGATCAGTTGTAACATCAAAACCCGACATGTACTTATGGCCACTGGCGCAAATGTCGGGCTTCTGTTAACAACTTCACGCTGATGTGTGCTCGGTGGCGCGCGGCGCGCGCTGTTTCCACCATGCGGAGAGGTGGTCCGCGATCCGATTGGCCGTCAGGCCGTCCCAGAATTTGGGCAAACGGCCCTTCTTGCCGCCGCCGCGCAGCACTTCGGCAATGGCTCTGTGAATCAGGCTGCTGTTGCGCCCAACCGCGATGTTCGTGCCTTGCTCGACCGTGATGCGCCGCTCGGTGTAGTTGTGCAGCGTCAGGCAGGGGATGCCCAAGATGGTGGCTTCCTCTTGCACGGTTGACGAATCCGTCAGCACGCAAGCGGCGGTACCCAGCAGCCCCATCATCTTGAAGTACGGCACGATTGGCAGCAGCGCCACTTGGTTGGCGTCGACGCCCGACAGCAGGTGATGCTGCGCCAGCAAATGGCGGGTTTGGTCGTTGGCCACCCACACCAGCGGCATGTCGCGGCTGATGGATTTGAAAATCGCCACCAGATCGGTCAGGGCGCTCAAAGACAGGCTCAGCCCCGAGTTGCCCAGAGAGACCAAGGCGTAGCCGTGTTTGCCTTTGATCAGGTCGGGCGACTGGTTGAACTGGCGCAAGGTGTACTTTGGAGGCGATGCCTGAGGCAGCATCGCCCGCATCGTGTCCATCAACATATTGCCCACGAACTGCACGCGGTCGGCGGAAATGCCTTCACGTGCCAAGTTGTCGTGCGCCACCCACTCTGATGTCAAGAGCAACTCGGCCATGTGATCACACATCATCGCGTTGATTTCCTGCGGTCGCGAGCGGTCAAAGCTGCGCAAGCCAGCCTCGATGTGGATGATGGGGATGCCTTGGCGATGCGCAGCCAAGCAGGTGGACATGGCGGCGTCGTCACCACCTTGCACCACCACCGCTGCCGGGTTGTACTCGGTCAGCAAGTGGTCAAGCTGGCGCATGGCATCTGCGGTCTGGGCCACGGGCGAGCCGGGCGGCACACGCAAACTGAAGTCAGGCTCGCGCAGACCCATGTGTTCGCACCATTCCCCCGTCAGCTCGAAGTGGCCCGGGGTGTTGATGGCCAGCAGCTTGAGCGCGGGCAGGTCGGCTCGGTTGGCAAACGCGCGTTGCAACGCTGAGGCGCGGATGCAGCCCGTGCGCGAGCCTGTGACCATCAAAAACGCGTGGGCTTTGGGGCCGGGTGTCGCACGCGGGTGCAGCAACTCGTTGGTGAACTGGCGTGCCTCTGGCGAGGGGGGCTCGATGCTGTGCGTCAGCGTGGGCATCACCAACGGCGATTGCTGAGACGAGGGGGCTTCTTCCCGCAGTGCCTGCGCAGCCTGACCGCCATCGGGGCGAGACAGGATGGGCTCACCGATTTCGGCGCGGATCTCCAGGGCCACGCGAGCCACGTCCGCCGCCGTGATCTGGGTGCCAGCGCTCAGGTAGGTGGCCAGCAGCAGGCGGTTGCACAGCAAGTTGATGCGACGCGGCGTGCCTGAGGTCCACTGGTAGATCTCGTCAAAGGCGTCGTCGTCAAAGTGCGGGTTGTTTGTCCAGCCGACATGGGTGAGGCGGTGCTCGATGTAGCGCCGGGTCTCGTCTCGGTCCATGGGGCCGAGGTGGTACGAGGCGATCACGCGTTGACGCAACTGCTCCAGGCTGCGTGAGAGCAGCATGTCGCGCAACTCTGGCTGGCCAATCAAGAAACTTTGCAGCAGCGCCTGGTTACCGAACTGGAAGTTCGAGAGCATGCGCAGCTCTTCAATGGCGTCGCGGCTGAGGTTCTGCGCCTCGTCCACGATCAGCACAGCTCGCTTGTTTTGCGTGGCCAGCAGGGTGAGGTAGGCCTCCAGGGTCGAGATCAGCTCGGCCTTGCTGCTGCCCTTGTAGGGAATGCCGAACGCCGAGATCGCCGATCGCAACAGGTCGCCGGCCTCCAGTTGGGTGCTGACCAGTTGCACCGCCACGACCTTGTCGGTGTCGATGTCGCTCAGCAGGGTGCGCACCAGCGTGGTTTTGCCCGCGCCAATGTCGCCTGTGATGACGATGAAGCCTTCTGCTTGGTAGAGGCCGAACTTCAGGTAAGACAGCGCGCTGCTGTGCCCCCGGCTGTCGAAAAAGAAGCTGGGATCCGGGTTGAGCAGGAAGGGCGCGGCACTGAGGCCGAAGTGAGACTCGTACATCCTCGGCTCGGCCTTAGAAGCGGTGATCCAGGCCCGCAAACACAGAGGCCTCGTCGGTGGTCGTGGTCGATGGGTTGTGGGCGATTTGGCGCTGCAAGCCCATCGTGGCTTTGGTGTTGCGGGTCAAGCTGGTGGTCACGCTGCTCCGCATGGTGAAGTCACGCGAATCGACCACGGCTGCGGGTGTGCTTTGGACGCTGGTGCCGCGCGACCACCGCACATTGCCGCTCCAGGTGGTTTGGAGTGTGAGTTGGTGGTTGAGTTGCAGGTCAAAGTACGAGGACTTGGTTGTCGCTGCCGGCGTGATCAGGCTCAAAGACGCGTCGCGCAGGGTCAAAGGCGCGGTTTTGACCACACCGGTGGCCAAGGTGACGATGTCACGGCGCCCCATGAAGGCCAAGCGCACGGCGGTGTTTTGGCGAAGCATGGCCGAGGTGTCGTACACATCACCTGATGCGCTGACCTGGGAGCTGAGGTCGCGTCGCGCCAACAGCGTGTTGACGGCATTGCGGCGCTCGGTGGCGTTGGGGAAGCGCGTGGTCAACATCGCGTCGTAGAGGCCGCGCAACGAGCTGCCTTGGGCGATGGTGCCGATCGATGATGCATAGGTGGACTCGCTCCGATCGGAACTCACACCGATGGCAAACCAGGGCAGGCGGTGGCTGACGTCGGCGGACCACGCTTTGCCGAAAAAGCGCTGCTCAACCTCGCCTTTGAACACGGTGCGTTCTGTTGGGCGCCATTGAACTTGCCAGCCCTTGGGTTGATCGTTGACCTTGGTGCCGCCGATGCGGGTGCTCGCTGCCCCCAGGATCAAGCCCAGTTCCAGTTCCGGTGTTGGCGCGTAAAGGGCGCGGGCGCGCACGGCTTGCTCGTCCAGACTCGGGTCGGCTTGACCCGAAACTTTTGTTTGCTGATGCTGCCAAGCCAGGCCGTAGCCGAGCGGCGTGGCGCGTCGGTTCAGCCCGATGCTGTCTGCCAAGCTGTAGGAGTCTGCGCGCGGCGCGAGGTTGCTGCTCAGCTGCGTGGTGTGCAACACCGAGCGGTCCAGTCTGGCCGTGGCCCGGGTTTGCTCATCGATTTGCTTGTCGATGAAGGGGCTGACGCGAACGGTGGTGTTGGTGTAGGTGTCGGTGGTCGTGGGTGTGGCCGATGGCGCCGCATTGACGGTGGGTTTGACCTGGCTGGCCGAGACCGAGCCATCGATGCCAAAGCCACTGCGAGCGAAATCGCTGTGCAGATTCAGCTGCCCCGTGGGCACGATGCGATCGCTCTGCGAGCCCTTGGTGTAGTGCAGCAAAGCCAGCTGACCTTGCCCATCGATTTGCGAGTTGGCGCCTTTTTTGAAGAACGAGATGCCGGGCGTCACGGCCAGCAGCAAGTCGTCACCCGCTGGGATGCCCACAGGCGGAGCGCTGGTGTGCGTGGCGTACAGCATGACGCTCAGGCTTGGCTGAAGCTGGGTCGTTTGCGCCGGTGCGGTCTGCGCCATCACGGGCGTGGTGACGCACAGCGCGGTCACGCACTGGATCGTTTGCGTCAGCCTCTTGCTGCGACTGGCGTGTTTGTGCATGCTCGCTGCCATCGTGGGTTGCGTCTCGGTGGGGCCTGGGATCAGAACCAGCTTTGCGGCACGATGATGATGTCGCCTGGGCGGATGTCCACATTGGCTGAGATATCGCCACGTTTGAGCAAATCCTTGAGGCGAATGCTGTATTGCTTGCCTTGTTCGCTGCCACGCACCAGCACGGCGCCGTTGCCGTCGGCGTAGTCGGTCAGGCCGCCCACTTGGATCATCACGTCCAGCAAGGTCATGTTTTGACGGAAGGCCACGGCCTGGGGCTTGGCGGCTTCGCCGACGATGCGGATTTGCTCGCTGGGCACGCCCTGGAAGCCGCTGGCGATCACGGTCACCACCGGTTCGCGGATGAATTTGCCCAGGGCTTTTTCGATTTCACGAGAGAGCTCGGCGGGCGTGCGTCCGCTGGCCACGATGTCGTCGACCAGGGGCAACGACAGGCGGCCATCTGGGCGCACGGTGGCGTTGGTGCTCAGATCGGGGTTGCGCCACACGACGATGTTGAGGGTGTCGAGCGGGCCGATTTTGTACACGCTGTCGGCAGTGAGTGCTTCTTGGGGCGCGGCAGGCAGCCCACCGATGCTGCCGCATCCACCAAGGATCAGCGCAGCGGTGATGCTCATGGCCCGGCATGCGTTTGCCAGGAGACGGGTGGCAGTGGGTTGAGTCAAGGTGGGCTCCTCAGATTTGCAAAACAATGTAAGCGCCCCAGTCTACCGGGCTTACCCCTGTCGTGGCTGTTTGGACCTCATTCGTGGGGGATGCCTTGTGGCGGCAATGCCCCGGATGCCCCCCTAAAATCGGTGGCAACCTTTTGATTCAGCCCCTTTTGGAGCCAGCCATGACCTTGTCTTTTGCCACCTGCGACCTCTGCGATGACCATAAAAATGACACCGACGGGAGCTTCCGCGTGCTGCCGCCGGTGTTCAAAGACTACGGCCAGCGTTTGAAGTTTGCCGGTCAGGTGAGCACCGTCAAGTGCTTCGAAGACAACACCTTGGTCAAGGCCGCCGTGGACTCGCCCGGCCTGGGCCGTGTCTTGGTGGTCGATGGCGGCGCGTCTGTGCGTCGCGCTTTGGTGGGCGGGAACCTCGGCAAGGCCGCAGCCAAGAACGGCTGGGCGGGCGTGGTCGTGGATGGCTGCGTGCGCGATTCGGCCGAGCTGGCGGTGTGCGACGTGGGCATCCGGGCCCTGGGCTTGATGCCTTTGCCCACCGAGAAGCGCAACGAAGGCCAAAAAGACGTGGCCGTTCAAATCCAAGGCGATTGGGTGCGCCCTGGCGATTGGCTGTATGCCGATGAAGACGGCATCGTGGTGTCGGCCCAAGCCCTGATCTGACGGGCTTGGCCTTGTTGGCTCACTGAGCGGGCATGCTTTCGGCTGCGCGCTCGGTGTCTTTGGCGACCCCGTAGCGCTCGTACACGATGGGCAGCAACAGCAAGGTCAGCAGGGTCGAGGTGATGAGTCCCCCAATCACCACGATGGCCAGTGGCTTTTGGATTTCGCTGCCTGGCCCGGTGGCAAACAGCAGCGGCACCAGACCACCGGCGCTGATCGCCGCGGTCATCAGCACGGGGCGCAAACGGCGCTTGGCGCCTTGCACGACGGCATCGCGCGCTGACAGGCCTTCTTGGATCAGCTGGTTGAAGTAGCTGACCATCACCACACCATTGAGCACGGCGATGCCCAGCAGGGCGATGAAGCCGACCGAGGCGGGCACCGACAGGTACTCGCCCGACACCGCCAGGGCCACGACGCCACCGATCAAGGCAAGCGGGATGTTGGACAACACCAAGGCGGCTTGCCGCACCGAGCCAAAGGTTGAGAACAGCAAAAAGAAGATCAGCAGCAGGGCGATCGGGATCACCAAGCCCAGGCGCTGTGCGGCGCGTTGCTGGTTCTCGAACTGCCCGCCCCAGCTGATGCTGTAGCCCGCGGGCATGGGGGTGGCGTGGGCCACCTTGGCCTTGGCCTCTTCGACAAAGCCCACGAGATCGCGGCCGCGCACATTGGTCTGGATGACGACGTAGCGTTGCGCCAGCTCACGCACCACCTGCACGGGGCCGTCGCGGTGCTCGATGTGCGCCACGCTGCTCAGAGGCACGGCATGGCCGTCTGGGGTGCTCAGGCGCAGCGCTTCGATGTCGCTGGGGCTGGCGCGCAGGGCCTCGCTGCCGCGTATCACCAGTGGCGTGCGACGGCCTTCTTCGTAGATAAGGCCAATCGATTGGCCCTCGACCCAGCGGCGCAGCTCGGTCTGGATGGTCTGTGCGTCCATGCCCAGGCGGCCAGCGGCGACACGGTCCACGCCCACATGCAGGTATTGAACGCCATCGTTGCGCAGGGTGAGGGTGTCGGTGGCCCCGCTGATCTGGCTGATCGTGTGTTCAATCTGGGTGGCCATGGCCTGGAGTTTGGCCAGGTCGTTGCCGTACACCTTGATGGCGACGTCACCGCGCACGCCGGTCAGCATCTCTGACACCCGCATTTCGATGGGTTGTGTGAAGCTGGCATCGACGCCGGGGAAATCTTGCATGACCTGACGCAACTCGCCCAGCAGCCATTCTTTGTCGGGCTTGCGCCATTCGTCACGGGGCTTGAGCACCATGAAGGTGTCGGTCTGGTTCAAGCCCATGGGGTCCAGCCCCAGCTCGTCAGAGCCGCTGCGCGCCACGATGGACTTGATCTCGGGGATGCGCTTGAGCAGGGCCTGCTGCACACGCACGTCCAGCGCTGCGGTCGCGTCCAAGCCAATGGAGGGCAGCTTTTCGAGCTGCATGATCAGGTCGCCTTCGTCCAGCGTAGGCATGAAGGTTTTGCCGACCTGGGTGAACAAGACGCCGGTCAGCAACAGGGCGATCAGCGCGCCGCCCATCATGGCGCGGGGTACGGCCATGGCACGGGTCAGGAGCGTGTCGTAGATGCGGTTGAGGTGACGCATCAACCAGGGCTCGCCATGGTCTCCCACCTTGAGCAGCCACGAGGCCAGCACGGGCACCAAGGTCAGCGACAGCACCAGCGAGACGCTCAGCGCGAACACGATGGTCAGGGCGACCGGGCCAAACAGCTTGCCCTCCAGCCCCTCGAGGCTCAGCAGTGGCAAAAACACGATCACGATGATGGCGATGCCCGACGCCACCGGCGTGGCCACTTCGCGGCTGGCGCGCAGGGCAGTGTGCAAAACACTGTGTTTGCGCGCATCGCCATGGGCCAGGTGGCTCTCGATGTTTTCAACCATCACCACGGCACCATCGACCAGCATGCCGATCGCAATGGCCAGGCCACCCAGGCTCATGAGGTTGGCCGACAGTCCAAAGTAGCGCATCAACACAAAGGTGCCCAGGGCCGAGAGGGGCAGCATCAAGGCCACCACCACCGCAGCGCGCAGGTTGCCCAAAAAAGCCAGCAGCAAGACGACAACGAGGACCACGGCCTCCATCAGCGCTTTGCCCACCGTGTGAACGGCGCGGTCGACCAGGTTGCCTCGGTCGTAGAAGGGCACCACCTTCATCCCCTTAGGGAGGCCTGCTTGCAATGCGTCGAGCTTGGTCTTGACGGCTTGCACCAGTTCGCGGGCGTTGGCCCCCCTGAGCCCCAACACCAGGCCTTCAACGGCTTCGCCCTTGCCGTCTTGCGTGACCGCACCGTAGCGGGTGAGCTCGCCAAAGCGCACCTCGGCCAGGTCGGCGATGCGGGTCACGCGGCCATCGGTGCTGCGCACCACGGTTTGGCGGACGTCATCGAGCGTCTGGATGGCGCCCTCTGCCCGAACGATCAGGGCTTCCTCGCCCGCAGTGAGGCGGCCGGCGCCGTCGTTGCGGTTGGCCGCTTGAAGGGCTTGTTCCAATTGATCCAGCGAAACGCCACGGGCCAGCAGCGCTTGTGGGTCAGGGATGACCTCGAAGGTGCGAACGCGTCCGCCCAGGCTGTTCACGTCGGCCACGCCCGGCAGGGTGCGCAGCGCAGGGCGGATCACCCAGTCCAGCACGCGGCGTCGCTCTTCGAGGGTTTGCGGCCCCTCGATGGTGAACATGAACATCTCGCCCAAGGGCGTGGTGATCGGGGCCAGGCCGCCGGTCGCGCCGGCAGGCAGGTCTTTGGTGACGTTGCTCAGGCGTTCGCTGACTTGCTGGCGTGCCCAATAGGCGTCGGTCCCTTCTTCAAAGTCCAGGGTGATGTCGGCCAGTGCGTACTTGGAGGTCGAGCGCAGCATCTTTTGCTTGGGAATGCCCAGCACCTCTTGCTCAATGGGCACGGTGATGCGCGACTCCACTTCTTCGGGCGTCATGCCCGGTGCCTTGATGATCAGCTTGACCTGGGTGCTGGACACATCGGGGAAGGCGTCGATCGGCAAGGCGCGCCACGCGACCACACCTGCACCAGCCAACATCACCACCAGCAGCAGGATCAGTACCCGTTGGCGCAAAGAGAATTCAATCAGTTTGTCAAGCATGGCTCGGGTCGCATCAAGTCAGGTGGGGTGGGCGAATCAAGGCACCAGCAACGCGCGAAGCGCGGCCGAGCCTTGTGTGACGACGCGGCTGCCCGCGGGCAGTCCTGTCACCCGCCAACCTTGGGCGTGCTTGCCCAGCACCGTCACGGGGGTGTTTTGATAACGCCCCTTGCCCAAATCGACCAGCACTTGGGCTTGCTGCCCAGGCCCGCTCAACAAGGCTTGCGCAGGGATGGTCACGGCGCCGGCTTGGGCCATGGCGCCACCCACCGCCAGTTGGGCCTCGACCATCTGGCCGGGGCGCAGGCTGAGTTCGCCCTGTGCGGTAGGCGGGTTGGCGATGCGGGCCCGCACCACCACGGTCTGGGTTGGCTTGTCGACCTCTGCGCCCAAGCTGATGACCTGGCCGCTCAAGGGCTTGGCTTGCCCCGGCGCGTTCACAGTGACGGTGTCGCCAGCTTGGATGGCTTGCGCCGCCTGAATGGGCACTTGGATGTCCAGCCACAAGGGGTTGAGCGTAGCGACCTTGTACAGCGGCGTCATGGCGTCCACGCGCTGCCCCACCGAGGCGACGACTTCCAGCACGCGTCCGCCCATGGGGGCGCTCAAAGTGAGCACGCCGCCTTCGCCACTGGTGCCTGCGCTGGTGATGTGCCGCAAGGCCTGCTGACGCTCTTTGGCTTGCGCTTGCGCCTGAACCAGTTGCGCGCGACTGATCTCAACGCGCGACAGCGCCACCATGCCTTCTTTGAGCAGCAGCTCGTCCCGGTTGAGGTTGAGCTTGGCCAGCTCCATCTGGCTGTTGGCTTGTTGGACGTCGCGGGCCAATTCCTGCACTTGCGGGCTGCGCAAGCGAACCATCGCCTGCCCGGCTTTGACCGTGTCGCCTGCATTGGCCGACATGGCCTCGATCAAACCTGCGGCGGGGGCGGCCACCACGCGCTGCTGGCTGGCGGGCACCAAGACCACAGCTGGGTGGCTGACCCGGGCGGCGGGCTTGTCTTGCAGGTTCGCAGACGCTGCGCCATCACTTTGCACCACTTGCGATTGCACGCCCAAGCTGG
>JAVLFO010000492.1:0-13607 GCA_046052805.1 Aquabacterium sp.
TGCACATGCAGTTGAGCGTCAATGGTCAGGTTCGCCAAGACGCCTATTGCCGCGACATGCTGCACCCGCCGCACGCCACCGTGAGCGAGTTCTCTGCCTTGCAAGACCTGAACGCGGGCGACTTGATTGCCACCGGCACGCCCGCCGGTTGCGCAGCCAAGGCGCCCGGCAAGGTGCCCATGTTCGTGGCCAACCGCATCTTGTCTGAGCCCACCAAGTGGAAGCTCTTCGTCAAAGGCGGCGTGCGCAACCCCAAATTCCTGCAGCCCAATGACGTGATGACGCTGAGCATCCGCACCGACGACGGGGCCTTGAATCTGGGGCAACAGCGCAACGTGGTGAAGGCAGCATGAGCACTGCGCAGCGCTTGCTTTGCCTGGCGCCAGGCAAGCCGGCGACGTTGGTGATTGCGCCGTTCGATGTGCCAGCACCCAAGGGCGAGCAAGTGCTGGTGCGGGTTCAAGCCACCTCGGTCAACCCCATCGATGCCAAGCGCTCGACGGGTTACGGGCGGCGCCTGCTGGGGCTCATGGGCGCGGCGAGCTTCCCGCTGGCGCTGGGCAATGACCTCGCAGGCGTCGTTGAATCGGTCGGCCCTGACGTCACCACCTGCAAGCCCGGTGACCGCGTGTTTGGCCTGGTCCCCACCGGGCGCCAGGGCGCACATGCCAGCCTGGTGATGGCTCACGCCGAGCACCTGCGCCTGGCCCCGGCGAACAGTGCATCTCAAGACCTCGCAACGCTTCCCTATACCTTCACCACCTTGTGGCGAGCGCTTCAAAGCCTTGGCTTGAACGAGCAGAACGCCAGGGGCAAGAACGTCTTGATCTACGGCGCTTCGGGCGGACTGGGGCAGCTGGCCCTGCACCTGTTGACGCGCTGGGGCGCTCAGGCCACGGCCGTGTGCAGCACGGCCCATGTTCAAACTTGCAAAGACCTGGGCGCAGCAGTGGTGGTGGACAGAACGCAGCGAGCTTTGTCGACCTTGCCCATCGCCTATGACGTCAGCCTGAACTTCGCCGCTTGGCAAGACGAAGCGGCCTTGGTCAGCCGCCTCAAGCCCGGCGCCATGGGCCACGCCACCACCGTGCACCCTTTGCTGGCCAGCCTGGACGCGCAGGGTTGGCTCCAAGGTGGATGGCAGGTGGCCCGGGCATGGTTGGCCATGCGTGGCCTGGCAAGAGCAGCCGGAGGCCAAAGCACCCGCTACGCCTGGACCGTGTTTCAGCCCAGCACCCTAGCGCTGGATGCCCTCGAACAACTGCTCTTGGCCCACCGTGGCCTGCGCTTGCCCATTGGCTTGGTCGTCCCGCTCGCTGAAGGCGAGAAAGCCTTTGCGCATGTTTCGCAACAGCGCGCAGGTCACGCCGTCCTCCTGCCTGAATGACGTTTCGGAGCCCACATGCCTCACCTCCCTTCTGAAGTCGATGTCCTCATCGTGGGCATGGGGCCCACTGGGGCCGCTTTGGCGCAGCTCCTGAATCGCTACGGCACCAAGACACTGGTCATCGACAAGGCCCAAGAGATCTTCCAGGCGCCTCGCGCCATCGCGCTGGACAATGAGGCGCTTCGCGTGCTGCAAATGTGCGGGCTGGAAGAGGATGCGTTTGACAAGGTCGCCATCCCAGAGGTGCGCATGCACTCGCCTACGTTTGGCCAATACAGCCGCGCGGTCACGGCAGGGTCCATCGACGGCCATCCCAAGTTGGTCACGTTCTTTCAGCCAGAGTTGGAGCAGGTGCTCAGAGCACGCCTAAAGGACAGCCGCCACGTCAGCGTCTCACTGGGGGTGTCCTTGGTTTCGTTGACACAAAGCACCGACGAAGTGGTGGCTGAGCTTCAAACCGAGGGCGGTTGTTCACATCGTGTACGGGCAAGCTATGTTGTCGGCGCGGATGGCGCCAACTCCCTGGTCCGTCGCATCCTGGGGCAAGAGTTCAAGGGCAAAACCTTCGCCGAAGATTGGCTGGTGGTCGATGCCAAGCAGGTGCCCACGCCCATCGACCACGTCGAGTTCATTTGCGACCCGCATCGGCCCACGCCCCACATGGTCGCGCCCGGTGGGCGCCAGCGCTGGGAGTTCAAGCTCCAGCCTGGCGAGACCCGTGAGCAGATGGAGCACCCTGACACGGTTCAACGCCTGCTGCGGCCGTGGACCCAAGGCAAAGACATTGAAATCGAGCGGGTGGCGGTCTACCGCTTCCATGCGCGGGTGGCCGACAGGTTCAAGGTCGGGCGCGTTCTGTTGGTGGGCGATGCCGCGCACATCACACCGCCATTCGTGGGGCAAGGCCTGGTCTCTGGCTTGCGCGATGTGGCCAACCTGGCTTGGAAGCTGTCCTGGGTCTGCCAGGGGTGGGCGCGGCCTGCTTTGCTGGACACCTATGACCAAGAGCGGCGCCCGCATGCCAAGGCCATGATCGACCTGGCCAAGTTGATGGGCCGCTTGGTCATGCCCAGTAACCATGTGGCGGCCTTTGTGACGCATGGTTTCATGAGCGTGATGACCCGCATCCCTCGCCTCAAGCGCTTGTTTGAGAACCTCGAAATCAAGCCCCCCAACCGGTTCAAAGCGGGTTGCTTCGTCAAGCCCCGGCGTGGCGCGCGGCTGCGGCGCGGCGGACAAATGCCCCAGGTGTGGCTCAAGCCGCAGGCCGGTGGCGAGGTGGTGTTGAGCGATGACGTGCTGGGCCAAGGCTTGGCCATGGTGGGCTTCGGCGTCGACCCGTCTGCCGGGTTGCCGCCCGCGTTGAAGCAGGCTTGGGCTGCCGTTGGTGGCAGCTTCATTCAAATCGATCCCCGCGGGCAGATGGCACGCACATCAGCGCTCAGTCGCTGGGAAGACCTCGGTGGCGCCTTGATGCCATCTGTGGTGCCGGTGGGCTGGTTGGCCATCGTTCGGCCGGACAAGGTGCTGATGCATGACGGCCCCAGCACAGATGCATCGCTGCTGCTCAAGCAAGCCATGCGTTTGTATGTTGATCTCGTCAGTTCAAGCGCTCACCCGGCTCCCACACATCGAGCAGCACATTGAAGGCGCCCAGCGCGCCGTTGTCACCGGTCACAAAGGTGGCGCGCCGTGCGTCCAGCTTGACCACGGGATTGAGCCCCACAACCTTCGCCTGCTGTCCTTGCAGCACGACGGCCGTTGACTCACTGATGCCGTAAGCACGGGTGCGTTTGTCGTGCGAAGCCATGCCAAACAGCCGTCCCCAACGCTTGTCCGTTTGCAGGCGTGGCTCGAAGGTGGCTCCGCGCAGCAGGCCCAATCCAGGCTTGGGCACGGCATTGTTGGCCTGGAAGGCCGCGATGGCATCGTCTTCGGAGTCGCCTTCAGCAACGGCGTCATAGCGTTCGCCGGCTGCTGCGCACATGGCGTGCTCCAGCACCACGACATCGGCGTTGCGTGTGGCCAGGTCGACCAGGGCTTTGAAGCCGGCATCGGTCAGCGCTGGCTTCAACAAGGCTTGGTCGCCGCCCAAGAAGACCACACCGGACACACCCTTGAGCTGGGCCGCGTCCAGCGACGACGCGCCATGAACGATGCGGCCAATGGCGCCTCGCCAGCCGGCTTGGACCAGGGCTTGTGCATAGGCATTTGCGTCTGCCTGTGCCGCGTCAGGTGAGCCATACGCGGCCGTGACGATCACCAGCTTGCCTTGGCGCTGCCGTGCGGACGCCAGGCGCACCACCTCACGCACCACAGGACCGCTGAGGTCGGTCAAGGCATCGCCACTGAGCACCAGGGTGGCCTTGCTGCTGGAGGCCAGCTTGGCGCCCTCCGGCGCATCGCCTTTCCACAGCAGGCGCATACCGGCCAACATGGGCACGCGCGCGCTCAGGTCGAAGCCGAGGCCCGGACTGGGTGGCAACACATGGGTGAGCACGTTGTGAGCCGACAGGGCCTGTTGTGGGCCGACCCACTTGTAGGTGGCGCCAGCGCTTTGAAAGTCCACCACCATGGCCGATGACGCACCCGAGACGGCGCCCAGCCAGCGGTCATCGCGCACGGCGGCACCGGTGTCGTAGTCCAGTCCCAGGCCCAGCAAGCCGCCATGCCCCAGCGCATCGGCGGTTTGTGCCGTGGCATTGAGCATGCGGCCCAAGCGGCCCCGCGAGTGCACGTGTTCGTCAATGACCAGTTGCTTGGAGCCGAGGATCAGGCCGCGTGTTTGCGCCGGCTTGCCCAACCACAGGTCGATCGCGCCCTTTTGCAAAGCGGTGGTTGAGTCACCCGCATCGGTGTAGCCCGCGTTCATCACGTAGGACTCGATGGCTGCACCGGCGCTGGTGCCGCCAACGACCACACCGCGTTCGGCGGCGGTGCGCAAAGCGGCCTCAGAAGGCGTGTGGGCCAAGATGCGCATGGCATAGGCCTGGTCGCCCCCAGTGAAGAACACGCCATTCAAAGCAGGGTCACTCAGGCCGGCCAGCACGTTGGGTGCGCTGGCATCGGCCGCCACATACAAAGGCACAGAGCCAACGCTGCAGCCTTGAGGGAAGCGGCGCTTGTCCAGCACCGCATCGCAGGCCGCCTGCAGCGCGGCGACGTCATCGGCCAGGATGCCGGGGTCCTCGGGCAGCACAGGGTCGTCTGCAAACGCAGCGGGCACCATGACAAGGCGAACGGCCGCGCCTTGGGCGTGGCGCGCGACCTCTTTGACATACCCGCGCAGGGCCGTGTCGTAGCCGCCGCCAACGGGGTAGAGCGTGCTGCGGCGAACGGTGTCGGCATGGGCTGCGGTGGCAGCACCCATGGCCAGGGCGCACACCATGGTCAGGCGTGACAAGCGATGGACGGTCATGGCGATGGTCCCTTTTTGATGGAATGAGCGCACGCTATCACAGGGGTTTCTCACGGGCGTGACGGCGCTGTGAGTTCACTGCAAACGCGCGCATGTGCATGCGTGGCATTGCCACTCATCGATATTTCAAATATCATTGAAATATGGAAGAGAAAAATGTCGTCACTGCCCTGGCTGCCTTGGCCCAGCCTGTTCGCCTGCGTGTGTTCCGCGCGCTGGTGGTGGCCGGCCCTGCAGGCTTGACGCCGGGCGATTTGGCCGTGCAGCTGGAAGTGGCCGCCACGACCTTGTCCTTCCACCTCAAAGAGCTGATGCACGCTTGCCTGGTCACACAAGAGCGCGAGGGTCGCAACCTGATCTACCGCGCCGCCTTTGACTGCATGAACGACCTGCTGGGCTACCTCACCGAACACTGCTGCCAGGGGCAACCCTGCGCACCCCTTGTGCCACCGGGCAAAACCGCGCGCAAGCGCACCTGCACCAACCCTTGCTGAGCGGCTCGCACCTGCCCAGCAAACCCACCCAATCAACATGCACAACCAAGATGTGAGTTTTTTCAAGCGCGACACAGCGCACCGCCTGCTGTCTGAAGGCTTGGGCACCGCATTGCTGCTGGCTGTGGTGATTGGCTCGGGCATCATGGCCGAGCGCTTGGCCGGCGGCAATGTCGCCTTGGCCTTGTTGGGCAACACGCTGGCCACGGTCTTTGGATTGTTCGTGCTGATCGAGGTGTTTGGCCCGGTCAGTGGTGCGCACTTCAACCCGGCGGTCAGCTTGGTGATGTGCCTGCGGGGCCAGCTGCCATGGGGCTTGCTGGCTTTTTACGTGTTGGCGCAGCTGGCGGGCGCGGCCTGTGGCGCTTGGCTGGCCCACGCCATGTTCGACCTGCCCATCTGGCAGTGGTCAAGCAAGTTGCGCACAGGACAAGGGCAGTGGATCGCAGAAGCGGGGGCCACCGCCGGCTTGTTGCTCGTCATCTTGCGCGCGCCTGCCAACAAGGTCTCGGCCCTGGTGGCCAGCTACATCGGCGCAGCGTATTGGTTCACGGCGTCCACCTCGTTCGCCAACCCGGCAGCGGCTTTTGGCCGCATGTTCAGCGACAGCTTTGCCGGCATTGCCCCGAGCAGCGCACCGGCCTTTGTGGCGGCGCAATTGCTGGGGGCTTTGCTGGGCTTGGCCGTGCACCATGCCTTGGGCCAAGCGGCCACTTCATCCAACCCAAACGCCACGCATCAGCCATGAGCCAAGTCACCATCTTGCACAACCCGCAGTGCGGTACCTCGCGCAACACCTTGGCCTTGATCCGCAACGCGGGCATCGAACCTGAGGTCGTGCTTTATCTGGAGACACCGCCGACGCGGGCCGAGTTGGTCCAGCTCATCCAGGACTGCGGTGTGGGCGTGCGCGATGTGCTGCGCAGCAAGGGCGATGTCTACGACGCACTCAAGCTCGACGACGCCACGCTCAGCGACGACGCGCTGCTCGACGCGATGATGGCGCACCCCATTTTGATCAACCGCCCGATCGTGGTCACACCCTTGGGCACGCGGCTGTGCCGACCGTCGGAGCAGGTGCTTGACCTTTTGCCCCAGCCCCAGCAAGGCGCCTTCAGCAAAGAGGATGGTGAAGTGGTCATTGATGCGCAGGGGCAGCGTCGCGTTTGAAGGCGCGCTCAAGCGGTCCAGCGCTTGACCTTGTTGAACAAGATCATCGCCAGCGCGAGCACCAGCAGCACGTGCACGGCTCCGCCGGTGGGGTAGGTTGAGATCAAGGCAAAAGACCACAGGGTCAGCATCACAACGGCAGTGGCGTAAAGCATGGTCGCTCCTTTGGCGGTGGGCATGACTTGAATTTGCGAGTGGTGGCGGTAGGGGTCTGTTCGATGTCGCACAGACCTGTGGGCCGCAGGCGCAGAAGGTGGACTCACTCAAGTCAACCAGGAGCCGCCCATGGCCCACCCATTCCAAATCCTTCGCCGCCCCCATGCCCTCGCTTGGCCCATGGCCGTGTTGCTGATCCTGTCGTGTCAGCTCGCCCAAGCGGCTTCGCTGACCTTGACCGGCGAGCAGGAGGTGCCGCCCGTTGTCGTCTCAGGCAAAGCCACGGGCGAAGTGAATGTCGCGGCCGATGGCATGGTCTCTGGCCTGGTCACCACGCAAGGTGTCAACGGCACCATGGCCCATATCCACCAAGGCGCCTTGGGCCAGAACGGCCCGATCATCGTCAACCTGGTCCATGGTGACAACGGGGTTTGGCGTGTGCCCCCCATGACCAAGCTCACGACGGACCAGATGGCCGCCTTTCGCGCCAGCGGGCTTTATGTGAACGTGCACACCGCCGCCAACAAGGGTGGTGAAGTGCGCGCGCAGATCGTGTACTGAGTCGTTTCATCGCAATCGCTCATGCCCAAGCTGGGCATCACAAAGGCAGCACATGAACCACCTTGACCATTCCGCAGCCAAAGGCGCCAAAGCCAAGTCGGCCCCTCCCCGCATCCAGAGCGGTCAGTCCGAATCGCAGTTCACCTCCGAAGGTGCCCCACCGCCCGGCATGGTGGCTGGCGCTCATCCGGAGTACGAGCAACTGGCCTTGGATCCAGCAGCCATGCACGCCGCCTCGCAGGACCCCCGCGGTGCAGTGACCGAGCCCCAGCAGGCAGCCTGGGTGAGCGATGTGATTGCCTTGCTCAACGACGCGTTGGCCACCGAGTGGGTTTGCGTGTTGCGCTACCGTCGTCACCACTTCACGGCCAAGGGGCTGGCAGCGCCTCAAGTGGCCGATGAGTTTTTGGTGCATGCCAACGAGGAGTTGGGGCATGCCGACCGTTTGGCGCGCCGCATCGTGCAGTTGGGCGGCGAGCCCGATTTCATGCCCTCCACGCTGCTTGCGCGCAGCCATGCACCCTACGACGAGTCCATGGCCTTGAACGACATGATCGTGTGCAACCTGGCCGCAGAGCGCGTGGCCATTGAGGCCTACGGGCAGATGATCCGCATGGTGGGCACAAAGGACCCAACGACTCGCCGTTTGCTTGAAGACATCTTGGCGCAAGAGCAGGCCCATGCCGAAGAGCTGGCCGACTGGCTGGTGGCGTGACAGCGCCCACGCGCATCGAGCGCGACGCCTTGGGTGAGGTGGCCGTGCCCGAGGCGGCCTTGTGGGGCGCGCAAACGCAGCGTTCATTGCTGAACTTTCAGATCTCAAGCGAGCGCATGCCCATGGCTGTGATCCTGGCCATGGCGCGCATCAAGCAGGCCAGCGCCTGGGTCAATGCCGAGCTGGGCTTGCTGAGTCTGGACAAGGCCCAAGCCATTGCCACCGCAGCAGCCGAGGTGCTGGACGGCCTGCACGATGAGGCCTTCCCGCTTTGCTTGTGGCAGACCGGGTCGGGCACGCAAAGCCACATGAACGTCAATGAGGTGCTGGCCAACCGGGCCTCAGAACTGCTGGGTGCGGGGCGGGGCCAAGCGCGCTGTGTGCACCCCAATGACGATGTGAACCTGGGGCAGTCGTCCAACGATGTCTTCCCAACCGCCATGCACTTGGCGGCCTTGGACAGCGTGGCGCACCGGCTCCTGCCGGCCTTGCGTGGGCTGCGCGAGACCCTGGCTGCGCAGTCGGTGGCATGCAGTGCCATGGTCAAAGTGGGACGCACCCACCTGCAAGACGCTGCGCCCTTGTCTTTGGGGCAAGAGATGTCGGGCTGGGTGGCGCAGCTCGATCACGCCTTGGGCGCCATCGATGACGCCGTGGTGCCCTTGTATGCCTTGGCCATTGGCGGCACCGCCGTGGGCACAGGCCTGAACACCGATCCGCGCTTTGGCGATTTGGTGGCCGCCCGTTTGGCGCATGGCACAGGCTTTCCGCTGAGTTGCGCGGTCAACCGCTTTGCCGCGATGGCGGCGCACGATGCCTTGGTCGGCGCGCATGCGGCGCTCAAGACGCTGGCCGTGGCGCTCACCAAGATCGCCAACGACGTGCGTTGGATGGCCTCAGGCCCGCGCTGTGGGCTGGGCGAACTTCACCTGCCCGAGAACGAGCCCGGCAGTTCGATCATGCCCGGCAAGGTCAACCCAACGCAAGTCGAGGCCTTGACCATGGTGTGTTGCCAGGTCATGGGCAACGACGTGGCGCTCAGCATCGGCGGGGCATCGGGGCAGTTCGAGCTCAATGCCTACAAGCCGTTGATGGTGCACAACTTCTTGCAAAGCGCGCGCCTGTTGGCCGACGCCATGGGCAGCTTCAACACCCATTGTGTCAAGGGCATGCAGCCTGACGCGGCGCACATGGCGGCCGTGTTGAGCCAATCCTTGGTCATGGGCACGGCACTGACGCCGTACATCGGACACGACCGCGCCGCTGAGGTGGTGCAGCGTGCGCAAGCCTGTGGCGGCACGCTGCGTGATGCGGCTGTGGCGCTGGGCTATGCCAGCGCAGCGCAGTTTGACGACTGGGTGCGGGTGGTCTGAGCCCTGTTTCAAGGCGCGGCCAGACGTTGCAACTCCCAGCCTGCGGCCATGTGTTCCATGTACATGGTGATGCCTTGGCGCTGGCATTTTTCAAAGGCCTCTCGGGCTTGCGACTTGCGGCCCGCCATCAGGTGGTGCTGCCCCACGTAGAACCAGGCCTCTGAGAGGTTCATCTCGCGCTCGTCGCCTTGGCCCTTGAGCACCTCGTCCATCATGTCTTGCGGGCTGATGACCCCGGCCATCAGTGCCAGCGCAGGACGTGGCCATGCGCCACGCGGGTCCTTTCGGGCCCATTGCGACAAGGCGGGGGGCAGGGGCTGTCCTGAGCGCTGCAAGGCCCAACCCCACCACAGCGATGGGTAAATGGCCTCTGGCGACTCAGCTTGCTGAACGCTTTGTGCCGCCATTGAAAAGTCCTTGGCGGCATCCGCGTAGCGCCCCAGGTAAAAGCGTGCCAAGCCACGGCGCTGCCCAACCGTGCTGGGGCGGGCGCCCAGGGTCAAGGCTTTGGTCAGGTAGGTGTTGCTGCGGTCAAAGTCACCCGCATCGCCATAGGCATTGCCTTTGCACTCCCAAGCGCGGGCCAGCGATGGGGCCAACTTGGTGGCCTCGTCGGCATCCTTGATGCCCTCGGCGTAGTGGCCCAGCTCAGCCTGCGTCTCGGCGCGGTTGCAATAGGCCTCGGCCAGGTCATCGCCTTTGAGGGTGTTGCCCTGGATGGTTTTGCTCAGCGTGGCCACGTAGGCTTGGCCGCGTGCCAGCAGCGTTTCCTTGACCGTGGCGTTGGCGCCAATGCTGCTCTTGATGGCCGATCGCGACACGAACACATAGGTGCCCACCGCCTCTCCGGCTTTGGTCACGTCTTGCACCAAGCCCGGCAGGGCCTGCGCGCTCACCTCTTGTGAGCGTGTTTGCAGCACCACGTTCACGCTGGCATGGGTGCCGCGGAAGGCGGCGTTGACGTCGAGGTCAAAGACCTCGTTGTGGACGCTGCGGGCAATCGGGTCCATGAACGAAGCGACCTTGCTCGGCCAGTCCACCGTGGCCTGATAGGTGGCGCGAAACGGGTAGGCGGCCACCAGCGCAGGGTGCTGACGCCGCACATTCGGTGGCAGCGACAAGAAGCCCGCGATGTTGGCGGGCGAGTACCGCACGATCCAGCCATTGTCTGACTCGGTGCTCAGCGAAGGGATGCTGTAGCGCGTGACCATGGTGACTTCATTGCGCAGCGCATCGTCTTTGAGCTCTGGGTCGCGCTCCAGGTCGATGCCGGGGTAGCGGCGCTCGTAGGTCGACAGCGCGTACCGGCGCCACTGTGCCGGTGTGAGTTGTTGCATCAACTGGCGCATGCTTTCGGCATTGCCGCCGTGCCAGGTGTTGGTTGCCACCAGACGGCCCTTGCCGGGCATCTCGTCTACCGTGAAGGCTTCACTGAGGTCGATGGTGTTGAGCTCTGCAGCTTGCGGCCAATGCAGTTGGCTCAAGGCTTGGGTGTTTGGCGAGACCACCAAGGCGTCGGCGCCCTCAATGACCAAGCCCATGCGCGCCAGTGGCCCCATCTGCGCCGACCGGGTGGCGTCCAGGTAATGGGTCTGGCCATCAAGGTGCAAGGCCAGGATCACGTGGTCGAAGGCTTTTGTCGTGGGCAAGCTTTGCGAGGGCCAGCGTGGCAATTGGGTGGACAAGAGCACGGGCTGGGCGTCCATGCCCAGGGCGCGCAAGATGGTCAGTAGCAAGTAGGTTTTGTCTTTGCAGTCGCCCATGCGCTGCTTGAGAACCTCGGCTGGCGCGTGGGGCCGGTGTGAGCTCTCGCCCATCGAGACCGAAAAATACCGGATCTCTTTTTGCACCCATTGCAGCGCGGCCACGGCTTGCGCCTGTGCATCGGGCAGCTTGCGCAGTTGGGTGATCAGGTTCGTGATCTCGGCTGGCAAGGGCTGCACGGGCGGGAACAAGCCATCTGCCCACTTGGCCACACTGCGCCAGTCTTTGTGTTCAGTGAACTGGATGTATCGGTAGGGCGCGATGTTGCTGGGCAGCTGTGGCTCGGCATCGATGCCTTCTGCATTGCGGCGCTCGAACACCAGCGTGCGCAGGCCCTTGTTTTGGCTGATGCGTGGCTGCGGTTGCTTGGCCGGGTCCGACTCACCCAGCAATCGCCATTGGATGGGGCGATCTGCTGCGTGGATCAAAACCAGGTGGCGCAAGGACATGGGCGCGAGGGTGTCCCAACTGGCTTCGTCGGTGTACGTGTCACCGAAGACAGGGTTGTGTCCTTCGGTGGAGTACGCCAGCTCCAGGCTGTCGCCCACCCGCAGGTCGTCGACCAAGCCGGAGGCATTGACCGTGCCGCTGTACAGGCCACGCTCCAAGCCGTCTTCGCGCTGCAAAAAGCGCATGCGAACCGTGCGTGTTTGGTCCAGCACGGTGTCGCCACGCAAGATGCGCAGTGCATGCAGGTGCAGCTTTTGGTATTGCGGCACAAAGCCGATGGAGAACTGGCCAATGCTGCTGAGCGCCGAGCTGTCATTGACTTGCAGCACACGTCGCACATAGGCGGTGTGGGTCCCTGTGGCGTTGAGCTGCGTGTCAAACAAACGGATGGCGACCGGTGTGCGCCGCTCGGTGGCCGGTGCGGCAATGGGCGTGACCCAGCTCGGCGGTGGCGAGCCCTGATCGAAGGCTTCCTGAGCAACCTGGATTTCTTTGACGGGAGACGGCGGTGCGGCGCTGGCGCCCGCTTCGGCGCTGCGCGCCTGCCCTGTGACCAAGGCCATGGCCACAACGGCCCACATCCATCCACGCACCATCTGATCACTCCCTGGCGTTGATGACGCCCATGTTGTGTGGGAATGATAAAGGCGACGGATCGCGGTCCCCAGCGGGCATCAAACGCGTCGCGTGGGCCCCGAGCGTCGCTCGATCTCGGCCGCCAAGGCTGGCAGCAGGCCCAGCAGGAACAGTGCCTCGGCCACCACGAACAGCGGCCCGACCAGCAAGCCGATCAGGTCGTCCACAAACGCGGGCTTGCGGCCTTCAAACACATGCCCCACGAACTGGATGATCCAGCCCAAGGCAAAGCCGCCCACGCCGATCAGCAGCCAAGCGGACGTGCTCTGCGCCGCTGCCCATGCGCCAAAGGCCACGGACAAAGCCATCAGTGCGCTCATGAGCAGCCCCAAGGGGCGATCGAGTGAGAGGTAAAACAGGCTGGCTGCCACCGCGGCGAACCACGCTGGTGACACGGCCACCTCGCCCACCATCCATACGGGGCGGGAGAGCAAGGCGGTGGTGGCCAGCACGATCAGGGGAATGCCCACAAAGTGCGTGGCGATGTTGCGCTGGTCACGGTGGTAGGCGGCGTACTGCGCCAGTTGTTCGGTCAGGGTTTTCATGGTGAGATGGATCGGTGAAGCGAGCTGCGCGTATCTTGCGCCCAGGTGGCGCATGGGTATGTCAAACACCCGACACATTCGCCATGTGAGACAAGCTTGAAACAATGCGTTTTGATCGTGCCTTTTGTGGAGATGTTCTCTGCAAGCCCCCAGGGTCTGCTGCTCAGGCCTCGGCCATACTGTGCGCTGTTGGCAGCGGCATTCGCCGGTGCGACCAAGGGCTCACATCAATGGTTTTGTCTATGCGCACTGTGTTGTTTGCAGCGCTGTCCGTCGTTGCCGGGCAGCTGGCTTGGGCTGGCGCTGCGCCATCGGGTGACGGGGCCCGGGTCATCGTCAAGATGCGCAGTCCTTTGGGCCTGGCCGCGACCGCGTCTGATGCACCGTGGGTGAGTGCGCAAAGCGCCGCGCAGTCGTCGCTGCAGCGCCGCCAGCGCGTGCTCGACATGGGCCGACGCGCGGGCGTCTCGATCGGCGAGACCCGCGAGCTGACCACGCGCATGCACGTGGCACGCGCCAGTGGCATGACGTCGGCCGAGCTGGCGCGGCGCTTGTCTGCCCAAAGCGATGTGGAGTATGCGGTGGTGGACGAGTTGCGCCACCCAGCCAGCGTCACGAGCCCCAATGACCCGCTCTACGGGGCTGGCCAAAGCAGCCCTTACCCCGCTGTAGGGCAGTGGTACCTGCGGGCGCCTGAGGGCCCGGCCGTGGCAGCCATTGATGCCCCAGGCGCGTGGGCGATCACCCCCGGCAGCCGCAGCGTGGTGGTGGCGGTGCTCGACACCGGCATTCGCTACGACCATGCTGACCTGCAGGGCAAGTTGCTGCCCGGGTACAACATGATCAGTTCGGCCGTGGTGGCCAACAACAGCGTGGGCCGCAGCGACAACGCCTCTGACCTGGGCGACTGGCTGACCCAGAAGGAAAAGGACGCCAAC
>JAVLFO010000493.1:0-2457 GCA_046052805.1 Aquabacterium sp.
CTGATCAAGCCCATCACCGACAGCACGCGCGCCACGGTCGCCTGGGGCAGGCTTCGGCTGAAGCCCGCCACGGCCAGGGTCCAGCCCGCCAGCATCAGTTGCCACAGCAACAAAGAGCCCTCGTGGCCACCCCAAGCACCTGCGATGCGGTAGTACACCGGCAGCAAAGAGTTGGCATTGTTGGCCACATAGCTCACCGTGTAGTCATTGCCAATGAGGGCAGAGACCAAGATGCCAAAGGCCAGGGCCACGAACACAAACTGGCCCAATGCCAACGGCCGTGCCAGCGCCATGCAGCGGGCATCTTGACGCCATGCCCCCCACAAGGGCAACACACCCAGCAGGCACGCCAGCCCGAGCGCCAGGATCAGCACCACATGACCCAGCTCCGGCATCATGGCCGCACCTCTTTGGCTTTGCGCGCTTGTTCCATGGCGTAGGCCGCCTGCGGTGGCATGTAGTTTTCGTCGTGCTTGGCCAGAACCTCATCGGCCATAAAGCTGCGGTCTGCTCCCAGCTTGCCTTGAGCGACCACGCCCTTGCCCTCTTTGAACAGATCGGGCAGCAGCCCCTTGTATTGCACGCTGATGCGCTGCGCCATGTCGGTCACCACAAAGCGATGGGTGATGCCATCGGGCAGCGTTCTCAAGCTGCCCTGCTCGACCATGCCGCCCACCCGGAAGCTGCGATGGGCGGGCGCCTCGCCTGACTGCACCTGGGTCGGCGTGAAAAAGAACACCAGGTTCTTTTGGAAGGCGCTGAGGATCAAGGCAGCAGCCACGCCGATGCCTGCCAACGCCAACAAGACCAAGCTCAATCGTTTTTGACGCGGTGTCATGTGCCGTCCCCCTGCGATGTGGCACGCAGCGCGCGCAAGACGATTTGGCGTCGGTGAATCAAGCCCAGCACTTCGAAGGCCAAAGCAGCCAAGACAACAAGGACCGATCCCCACACATAAAGACCGTAGCCGCCCATGGCGACAAAGTCCGACCACGAATGCCAGTTCATGCTGCTGC
Organism: Aquabacterium sp.; assembly: GCA_046052805.1. Lineage (GTDB taxonomy): Bacteria > Pseudomonadota > Gammaproteobacteria > Burkholderiales > Burkholderiaceae_C > Aquabacterium. The sequence goes on from JAVLFO010000493.1 coordinate 1,017, forward strand.
CCTCTTGTTCGCCACTTCGGGCAAATGGTTCACCCACGCAGCCCCGTCTTCACGCTCCAGCACGATGCAACGCAGGCGCATCAAGGTGGCGGCGATCGCGTAAGCCCACAAGCCCAAGGTGCAGAGCAACAAGCCCAGCAACATGGTGCTGGCCATCGTCGGCGCGGCTTTCAAGCTGATCGAGGCGCCCTGATGCAGGGTGTTCCACCACTGCACCGAAAAATAGATCACCGGCACGTTGACCACACCAACCAGTGCGAGCACGGCGCCGGCCTTGTCACCCCGACGCGGATCGTCGATTGCCGATTGCAGGGCCATGAAGCCCACGTACAAAAAGAGCAGGATCAGCTCAGAGGTCAGACGTGCGTCCCACACCCACCAGGTGCCCCATGTGGGCTTGCCCCACAAGGCACCCGTCCACAAAGCCAGGAAGGTCATGAGTGCCCCAGTGGGTGCCAAAGCGCGCGCCATCATCGACGACAGGCGGGTGTTGAACACCCAGCCCACACAGGCCCAAAAGGCCATGGCCAGGTAGATCAGCATGGACAGCCACGCCGCAGGCACATGCACGAAGATGATGCGGTAGGCATCGCCTTGTTGGAAGTCGGTGGGGGCCACCCAAAACCCAACGTAAAGGCCCAGCAGCGTCAACACAGATGCCGACACCCACAGCCAAGGCACACAGCGTCCGGCCAAGGGATAAAAGCGCTGCGGCGATGCGTATTGCCACAGCCATTGCTGCTGTCTGGCCCGACGGTCCGAGCCAGCAGGGCCGCTGGCCTGCTTGGATGCGAGGGGTTCATGTGCCAAGGTCATATACGGAACTCATTCAAACGCCACACGCAAGGCTGTGGCTGCGGCCCAAGGCGACAGCGCCGCAGACGCCGCCAGCAAGCCACCCAACAACTGCAGGTGCGCTGTGCTGTCCAGACCGCTGGCTTGCGCGCCCGTGGCCCCCGCGCCAAAGATCAACACGGGGATGTACAAAGGCAACACCAGCAAGGCGATCAGCACGCCACCGCCTTGCAGCTCCAAGGTGAGCGCCGCACCGATCGCGCCGATCAAGCTGAGCACGGGCGTGCCCAGCAGCAAGCTCACCGTCAAGACGCCAATGGCGTCCGCTGGCAGATCGAACTGCAGCGCCAACATGGGCGCCAGCACCACCAGCGGCAAGCCCGACACCAGCCAGTGGGCAGAGACCTTGGCTGCCACAATCACAGACAAAGGCTCGGGCGACAGCAGCATTTGCTCGAGGGTGCCGTCGGCATGGTCCAGCGCAAACAAGCGACCCAGCGAGAGCATGCTGGCGAGCAAGGCAGCCACCCACAAAACGCCTGGCGCCAGGGTGCGAAGCATGTCGCGCTCTGGCCCCACGCCCAATGGGAACTGCGAGGAAACCATCACGAAAAAAAACAGGGTGCTCAACACATCCGATCGGCGA